>DATAAG010000880.1:0-21471 GCA_036260235.1 Longimicrobium sp. | reverse complement strand
GTCCAGGACCGCGGTTCCCTGCTGCGACCGCGGGAACCAGGGGGCCGACGCGTAGAGCTGCGTCCAGGTGGAGCCGTCGCGGGTGCTCCACACGTCGCCCAGGTCGCGCGTCTGCGTGTTGGTCCCGCCCATCAGGTACAGCGTGTCGGCCAGGACCTCCACGTTGGGCCCGAAGCGCGACGCCCAGGGCGGGGTGGTGGCCGCGGTCCAGGTGACCCCGTCGTCGCTGGACCACGCGTCCTGCAGGCTGTTTCCCCCGTACGCCCCGCCAAACAGCCACAGGCAGCCGCCGAACACGGCCGAGCCCGCCGAGTCGCGCGGGCTCCAGGCCGCGGCCGTCGTGGCGCAGGTCCAGCTCTTCCCGTCGGCCGAATACCAGACGTCGTTGTACACGTTCCCGCCGCCGTCCCGCCCTCCGAACACCCAGATCTTTCCCTGGAACACCTCCGCGCAGAGCCCGGTGCGGCGGGCCCACCCGGCGGCCTCGGTGGCGCGGGTCCAGCTCTCCCCGTCGTCGGACCACCAGACGTCGTGTTCGGCACTGGTCACGGTTTCACCGCCCAGCAGCCAGAGGCGGCCATGGAACACCACGCCCGCCGCGCCGCGCCGGCCGGTCCAGGGCGCGGCCGCCGTGACGGTGGTCCACGCCGCCCCGTCGAACGAGCTGTACACCGCGTTCCGGTACTGGCCGGCCATGGCCCAGAGCTGCCCGTGCGCGGCGAGCACCACGGGAAGGTTCATGTTGCTGAACGCGCCCGCCCGCGTGGCCAGGAACCACCCCGGGGGCGGGGGCATGTAGATCCACCCCGCCTTCGCCAGCGTCCCGTTGGCCGGGTTGGGCGTCCGGTCGAACACGTCGGGGCCGGCGCCCTCGTCCAGCGGCCAGTACGCCGCCAGCCCGCTCTCGGAGCCAAAGATGGGCTCCTGGATGTACTGCACCACCTCGGCGGCGCTCAGCGCCCGCTGCCAGACGGCCACCCCCCGTATGCACGCGTCGGCGCAACGCTCCGAGCCGCCGCCCCGGGCGCCGATGGCCCAGTCGCCCGGCACCGTGACGGCGCCGGTGGCCGCGGGGGACTGGGCCACCTGCACGCCGTTGCGGTAGAGCGTCCAGTTCGTCCCGTCCCAGGTTCCGCACAGGTGCACCCACTGCATCACGTCCCCGGCCGGCACCGCGTACCCGGCGGAGCAGTCGCTCCCGTTCCACGAGCCCACCTGGTAGAAGCCGTCACGGATGCGCAGGTAGACCTCCGCGTCGGGATCCACGGTGTAGCCGTGCGCCAGCACGTTGCGGCAACCGGTGGTCACGTGGGGCATCACCCACGCCATCAGCGTCACCTGGCCGGAAAAGTTCAGCTTGGCCGGGTTGCCCAGCGCCACGTGCCCCGTGGTCTTCTCGGGGAGCACCAGGGTGGTGGGGGCGCGCTGCCGCGGCACGGTCCAGGTGGCCCCCCTGAGGCGTCCGTTGCTGCCGCCCCCTGAGCGGTCCGCGGCCACGCGGCCGCTCCCCAGGTCCAGCGCCCAGAAGCCGGCCAGCCCCGCCTCGCCCCAACCGGGGGGCTGGTACATGTCGCCGGCCACCTGCGCGGCGGTGCGCGCGGTGCTCCACAGCGCCACGTTGCGGATCATCCCGTAGAAGAACCGCTCCGAGCCGTCGCCGCGCGCGCCGATGGCCCAGCCCGCCGGCACGGAGACGGCACCGGTGCCGGAGGGCGACTGGGCCACCTGCACGCCGTTGCGGTAGAGCGTCCAGTTCGTCCCGTCCCAGGTTCCGCACAGGTGCACCCACCGCCCCGCGTCGGTGGCGGGCGCCTCGTGCTCGGCAAGGTGCTCGGTGCCGTCCCACGAGCCCACCTGGTAGCGGCCCTCGTGGATGCACAGGTAGACGTCGGCCCTGGGCTTCAGGGTCAGGCCGTGGGCCAGGATGTACTGGGTGCCGGTCGTGGAGACGGGGCAGATCCACGCCTGCAGGGTGATCTCCCCCGTCACGCGAAGCGCGGCGGGGTTCTTCAGCTCCACGTACGCGCCGGCTCCATCGAACCAGAGGGCCACCGGGTAGCCGTTGAAGGGGGGAACGACGATGGAGCCGTGCGACATGGCGGGTCTGCGGGCGAAGGTGGGGTGCGGCGGCGGCTTACTGCGTGATCGGCGGGATGACGTCGCCCCAGCTGTCGGGGGCGGTGCTGTCGTTCGCCAGCCAGGTGTCGATCCCCTGGCGCTCGTAGACGACCTTGCCGTTCACGGTGATGCGGACGCCGTCCAGCAGCCAGGCATCCTCGCCGAAGAGGTTGAGGTGGGCGTTCGGATCGTAGGTCTTGCTGAGGGTGAACCGGGCGATGTCCTCCACGATCAGCCCCATGGGGTTCAGCGTGTACTCCCAGTCCGAGTCCTGCTCGAAGTCGTTCCAGAAGCTGCTCACCTCCTGGCGCTTCATGTCTCCGTCCTTGCCGATGCTGAAGAACACCCGGTCGTCGGTGCCCCCGAAGTCGCCCCGCCACCACGCGTAGAGCTTCTTGCCGGTCTTGATCTTCACCTTCAGCGAGGTGACCGGCGTGCGGGCAGGAGGAGGCGGAGGCGGCGGCGGAGCCGTGGCGGCGACGGGGGAGGCGTTCAGGATCGGCGCCTGCTGAAGGAGGTAGAGCTGCGGTCCGTTCAGCACGTTCCCCGGGTTGCTGGTGTACATCAGGTTGGTCCTGCACTGCCAGTCGAGGTCCGCCGGCTCCCCCGACTTGAGCACCTGTGTGCAATCGGCCTCGGTGCAGCTGCCGTCCGTGATGCAGGAGGCGTTCAGGCAGGCGGACTTGTGGGTGAGCCCCAGGTAGTGTCCCATCTCATGCGCGATCCGGAGTCCCAGCCTCGATGGCTCGCCGACGCCCCAGAGGCCCCGGGGGTCGCCGACGCTCACGAAGATGCAGGTGTACGGCGACAGGAACCCCTGCGGTCCGGGGAGCATGGCAAAGCCCCTCGCGCTGGGGAGGTTGATGATGGTCATGCTCTCCACCACGAACACGTTCAGCGAGTCGGCGGTGGCGTTGGTCCTGACCAGGTCCGCGGTGATCTTGCTGTACAGGTCCGACGTGACGGCCGCGCCGGGAAGGAACTTGATGAAGCGCAGCTGGAGCTGAAGCTGCGCCGCGTTGAAGACGGAGTTCCCCATGTACTCGACGGCCTGGGGAAGGATGGTCGCGTACGTGCCGCGCCACTTGTCGCCCACGTAGAAGAAGTTGACGCCCACGGAATACGACTGCGACAGGGCTCCGGCGCTCTCCGTCGCGGTGCGCTGGCACAGGCGTACGGTGCACTGGTAGGGCCTCACCGACAGTTCGAGGAACGATACGCGTGCCTCCCATTCGCCGCTCACGTTCGCCGCCTGGGCCGCGTTCACCGGAACGCTGACGGCCACGTACCCCTGACCCAGGCCCGTCGGGTCATTCTGCAGATCGTCGTACAGGTACGGCTCCCCGTCGCGCGGTACGCGGGCGCCGTTGGGGCCCCGCAGTTCCAGCTGCAGTCTCGGCGCGCCGCCGGTGGGCGGAAAGGCGCTCACGTCGTACCACACGTGGAACGAGAACGACTGCACGTTGGCGGGGATGGTGAACTTGAGCTTGCTCAGGCTGTTCACCACGTTCAGCGGCGGCAGCTCCAGGTCGGTGATGACGGTCAGCGTCGACACGCGCGCTTCCTCCCCCTCCACGGGTGATCCTGCCCGGCGTGGTTGGCTCGTTCTCTTCGCATAATAGCGGGCGGCCGGAAACTGACAAGAAAAGTCGTAGCAGTTTTTCTCCGCATCTTTCGGCGAGGTGATCACGAGTTCCCGTTTCTCCGCGTGCTCCAGGACGAAGAAACCACCGCGGCGGCGGCGAAGAAAAGCCAGAGGGGCGCGAGAACCTCGTCGGTTCCCGGCGCCCCTCGTCTTCCTGCCGGTGATCGTTGACCGCGGTTTTCCGTCACCCCAGCGCGTCTGCGACCGCGCGCACGGCCCGCCCGCGGTGGCTGAGCTCGTTCTTTCGCTCCGCCGGCAGCTCGCCGAAGGTCGCCTCTTCGTTGCTCATGTAGAAGAGCGGATCGTAGCCGAAGCCGCCGGTGCCGCGGGGTTCGCGCAGGAGGGCGCCCTCGCAGGTACCCGTCCGCACCAGCTCCCGCCCGTCCGGCCAGGCCACGGCCGCGGCGCAGACGTAGCGCGCCGTCCGGGCCTCGTCGGGCACGTTCGCCAGTAGCGCGAGCAGGTGGCGGTTGTTCGCCTGGTCCTGCCGCTCGCCGCGCGTCTCGTCCACGGGGGCGAAGCGGCGGGAGCGGACGCCGGGCGCGCCGCCGAGCGCATCGACGCACAGCCCGGAATCGTCCGCCAGCGCGGGCTCGCCCACCTTCGCGGCGAAGTACCGCGCCTTCGCCAGCGCGTTCTCTTCGAAGGTGTCGAACTCCTCGAGGGCGTCTTCCTCCGGCGACTCGGGGATCCCCAGGTCGTCCAGGCCCACGACCTCCCAATCCGGGAGCGCGGACAGGATCTCCCGGATCTCCCGCACCTTGCCGGGGTTGCGGGTGGCGACCACCAGCCGCGGGGCCCCTCCCCCGGCCCCTCCCCGCGCAAACTGCCGCGCGGAGAGGGGAGAACCGCGGTTCATCGGTCGACCACCGCGCGCCGGCGGACGCTCAGCTCACGCATGGCACCGGATGCCGGGATCACGAGCGACTCTCGCATTCTCACATTCTCGCACTCTCACACTCTCGCACTCTCGCACTCTCGCACTCTCGCACTCTCGCACTCTCGCACTCCCCTACTGCGTCCGGATGTCGATCACCTGCCCGCCCTGCTCGATGATCGAGTACACGCCGCTGGCGCCGGTCTCGTTCACCCACAGGCGCGGCATCCGCACGATCCAGCGGCGGACGATCCACGTGCCGTCCGGGAGCTGCTCGAAGTCCAGCTCGCCGCCCAGCGCGTCGTCGGGGTTGGGGTACGGCAGGTTCACGTAGGTGTACTCCAGCGTGCGCAGGCGCGCCGTGCGCCGGTCCATCCACAGCACCCCGCGCACGTCCGGCAGCGTGCGCTCGGCCGTGGGCGCGAACTCCAGCCCCACGCGGCCGCGCCGCTCGCGCAGGCGAAAGCAGTGGTGGTCCAGGAAGGCGTCGGAGAGCAGGGTGTTGGCGTCCGGGGCGTGGAAGACCATGGAGTCGCCCTCCGCGGCCTCCACGTAGCCGTGCCGCGCCAGCCGCCCGACCGGCGTGGCGTGGAACGGCTCGCTGCTGAAGTCGGGGCTGGTCCACTCCTCCGACCGGAGCAGGCTGCGCAGGGAGAGCGTGCGCTCCCGGCGGAAGAAGCGCTTGCGAAAGGCGTGGCGCCGCCCCTGCTCCGCGACGGACGCGGCGTCCAGCGCCTTGCGCAGCTCCTCCCACACCACGGCCGCCTCGCCCTGCGGGCGGATGGTGCACGCGCGCTGGCTCCCCGTCACCACCAGCGGCTCCAGCTGCACCTGGCGGGGCTGCATCACCAGCGCCTGCTCCGCCGCCTGGCCGTGCTGCAGGGAGAGAGCGGGGGAGACGGCGGTGGCGTATCCGACGCGCTCGGCGCGCAGGGAGTAGGTGCCCGAGCCGGCCGCGGCCACGGCAAAGGCGCCCTGCGCGTCGCTGAGGGAGGCGCTCACGCGGCCGCCGCACTCGTCCAGCAGGATGACGACGGCGCCGGCGACGGGCTGCCCCGTCCCCGCCTCGGTGACGCGGCCGCGCACGGTCTGCGCGGCCGCGGGCGCGGCGGCGAGCAGGGCCGCGGCGAGCGGGGCCAGGCGTAGAAGGGAGTGGAAGCGCATCGGAAGGAGGTCGGTTCAGGCGATGGCGTGGGGTCCTGCGCGGGCGGTCTTCCAGGGCCTGGTGCGTCGGGCGGACAACATGATGGATACCGGCCGCTCCGGCGGGATCGGGCTGCCGCCCGCGGGGCCCCTCCCCCGGCCCCTCCCCGCGCAAACTGCCGCGCGGAGAGGGGAGGCTCGCCGCTCATCCGCCGACGGCGGCGCGCTGGCGGGCGTTCAGCTCGCGGATGGCGCCGGCGGCCAGGCCGACGAGCGAGGCGAGCTGCTCCGGGGTGAACTCGCCGTGCTCGCCGGTGCCCTGCACCTCGATCAGCCCCCCGCCCTCGCGCGCCACCACGTTCAGGTCCACCTCCGCCCGCACGTCCTCGGCGTAGTCCAGGTCCAGCACCACGGCGCCGTCCACGATGCCGCCGCTGATGGCCGCGACGAAGTGGCGAAAGGGCGAGGCGGAGAGGCCGGCCTGCCGCTGCAGCCAGGCGCAGGCGTCGTACAGCGCCACGGCGCCGCCGGTGATGGAGGCGGTGCGGGTGCCGCCGTCCGCCTGCAGCACGTCGCAGTCGAGGGTGATCTGCCACTCGCCCATCGCGGCCATGTCCACGCAGGCGCGCAGCGAGCGGCCGATCAGCCGCTGGATCTCCTGCGTGCGCCCCCCCACCTCCCGGCGCTCGCGGCGGTTGCGGGTGCTGGTGGCGCGGGGGAGCATCGAGTATTCCGCCGTCACCCACCCCAGGCCGCGCCCCTTGCGCCAGGGCGGCACTCCCTGCTCCACCGAGGCCGTGCACAGCACCTTCGTGCGCCCGGCGGTGATCAGGCACGACCCCTCCGCGTACAGCCCCACGCCGCGCTCCAGCGTCACCGGGCGCAGCTCGCCGGGCGCGCGGCCGTCGGCGCGGAGCACCGTCTCGTCAGCCATCCTCCCCTCCCCTCCTCGCTCGCTCCAGGATGTTCGTGGTGGACCGCCCGGGAACGAGCGGGATCACCTCCACGCGCCCGCCGGCGGCGATCACCACGTCCGCGCCGGCGATGGTCTCGACCGTGTAGTCGCCGCCCTTCACCAGCACGTCCGGCAGCAGGACGGCGACCAGCTCCCGCGGCGTGTCCTCGTCGAACAGCGTCACCGCGTCCACGCACCCCAGCCCGGCGAGGACGAAGGCGCGGTCCTCCTCCCCGTTCACCGGCCGGTCCGGCCCCTTCCCCAGCCGGCGGACGGAGGCGTCGGTGTTGACGCCCACCACCAGCGCGTCGCCCAGGGCGCGGGCGGCGTACAGGTACTCCACGTGGCCGCGGTGCAGGAGGTCGAAGACGCCGTTGGTGAAGACGACGCGCCCGCGCCCGGGCGGCCCGTAGCGCAGCACCACCTGCTCGCGGGAGAGGATCTTTTCGGCCGGCGGGACGGGCTTTCTCACGGGGCGGCGGGCTCCGGCGCGGCGGCGGCGCGGATGGCGTCGAGGATGTCCCCCGCGCCGCGGGCCAGGAGCGCGTCCGCGGCGCGGCGGCCGACGTCCTCCCCCTCCTCGACCGGGCCGGACTCGCGGACGCGGATGATCCGCTCCCCCCGCAGCCCGGCGACCAGGCCATGGAGGGTCAGCCGGTCCCCCTCCACCGCCCCCAGCGCGCCGATCGGCACCTGGCAGCCGCCTTCCAGGGCGCGCAGCAGGGCGCGCTCGGCGGCGGTGCAGGCGGCGGCGGCGGGATCGTGGACCGCGCGCAGCCGGTCGAGCACGTCCTGGCGATCCGCGCGGGCGACCACGGCCAGCGCCCCCTGCCCCACGGCCGGGAGCCAGGCCGGGGCGTCCAGGTACTGGCCGATGCGCTCCGCCCAGCCCAGGCGCAGCACCCCCGCGGCGGCCAGGACGATGGCGTCGTACGCGCCGGCGTCCAGCTTCGCCAGCCGGGTGTTGAGGTTGCCGCGCAGGTCGGAGATCTCCAGGTCCGTGCGCAGCGCCTGCAGCTGCGCGCGGCGGCGGAGCGAGCTGGTGCCCACCTTCGCCCCCTGCTGCAGGTAGTACAGCCCGCCCCTCCGGCCGGGGGGAAGGATGACGACGTCGCGCGGATCCTCGCGCTTCGTGACGGCGGCGAGGGCCAGGCCCTCCGGCAGCCGGGTGGGGACGTCCTTGAGCGAGTGGACGGCCAGGTCCGCCGCGCCGTCCAGCAGCGCGGCGTCCAGCTCCTTCGTGAACAGCCCCTTGTCGCCGATCTTCGCCAGCGGGACGTCCTGGATCACGTCCCCCGTGGTCCTGATGACCTCGATTTCCACCTGCAGGGCGGGATCGGCGGCCTGCAGGGCGGACTGGACGGCGCGCGACTGCCAGAGCGCCAGTGGACTGCCGCGCGAGGCGATGCGCAGCGCCGGAAGGGTCACCACTGCGACTGCGCCCCCTCGATCATCTTCTGCACCACCTGCTCCAGCGCCTTGCGCCGCCCGTCGTCCACGTCCTCGCGCCCGGGCTCGAAGTTGCCGATGGCGGTGATGCCGTTGCCGCGCCAGAGGACCTGGTCGTTGCGCACGTCGTAGATCTCGGCGTCGAAGCTGATCTGCACGCGGGCCTCCAGCCGCTGGATGCGGCCGGTGGGGTCCGGCGTGGGGTTGAAGTTGGTGGTCTGCTCCTCCGCCGAGTTGATCTTGCCGCGCACCACGGCGTCGGCGTTCTGTTCGGACGACAGGCGCACGCCCAGGCTTCCCGGCAGCCGGTTCTGCATCTCGCGCAGCAGGTCGGAGGTCAGCGTCTGGTACGGCGTCTCGTTGTCGAACGGCTCGATGTACACGCGCCGCACGTGGCCGGGAAGCCCGCCGCCGGTAAAGCTGTACATGCAGCCCGCCAGCAGGCTGAGCGCCAGCAGGACGGCCGCCGGCTCAGGTGCCCGGCGGCGTCCAGGTATCTTCGGGGAACGACTCGACATCGGTGGACTGCTCTACGGTCAGGGTCAGGTTGCGAAAGGCGGCCCAGTCGCGGTACTGCGCGCGGGAGGGCCCCTGGTCACCCCAGGTCAGGTCGACGGACTCCGCCACGCCGCCCCCGCTCAGCCGCCGCACGGACTGCAGCCGGCCGCCGCGGGCGCGGTACTCCAGCACGTCGCCGCCCAGCTGGTAGCGGACCAGCGTGTCGCCCCCCTGGCCGGTCGTCGCGTTCAGCAGGCGCGCGTCCGCCGGCGGCGCCATTACGCCCACGGCGCCCCACAGGAGGCCCGGAGAGGGGAGGCGGAAGCGCTGGAGCAGCATGGCCGGCGCGCGCACCTCGCCGTCCACCAGGGCGGCGGCCAGGAAGGTCTCGCCGCGGGGGCCGAACAGGTCCAGCCGCACGCGACGGGGCGCCTCGTACCGGGCCACGCCGCGCCCGCGGAAGGACGCGCCCGCCTCGTCCAGCTCCCAGCCGAAGGTGACCTGCCGGGGCGAGGCGGGAAGCGTGCCCCGCTGCAGCTCCGCGGCGACGGCCGCGGGATCCTGCCCCGGCTGCGCGGGCCCGGACCCGGGCTCCGGCGCGGGGCCGGCGGGGGGCGGCGCGGGGGGCGTGCAGGCGGCCAGTGCGGCCGCCGTGAGCATCGTCATCCATCCAGCGAACTTCAACGGACCTCCCGGATGCGGATGATGCGGTCGCCCGGCAGGATGACGTCCACCACGTCCATCCCCCGCACCACCCGGCCGAACACCGTGTAGGTGCCGTCCAGGTGCGGCTGGGGCGAGTGGGTGATGAACCACTGGCTCCCGCCCGTGTCCGGGCCGGAGAGCGCCATGCCGAGCGTGCCGCGCTGGTACAGGTGGCGGTTGATCTCGTCGCGGATGGAGTACCCCGGACCGCCGGAAGTGTCCCCCCGCGGATCGCCGCCCTGGATGACGAAGTTGGGGACCACGCGCGGCCACTCCTGCCCGTCGAAGAAGCCGCGCTCCGCCAGCGACAGGAAGCTGCGCACGGTGAGCGGCGCGTCGTCGGCGAACAGCTCCACCTCGATGTTGCCCCGGTCCGTCTCGATGACCGCCCGCGGACGGGGTCGCGCGCGCGCCTGGTCGGCGATGCGGCCGTACCCGCGCGCGTCCATCCCCGTCTCCACCGGCAGCCAGTCGCCCCAGGCACCGGGGACGGTGTCGCCGAAGGCGGCGTGGACGCGCTGGCGCACCAGGTAGTCGCCGGAGCGCGGGAAGCGGGCGAAGAACTGCCGCGCGGCGTCCGGCTCCTTCCGCGCGATGGCGGCGACGGCGTCCACGGCGGCCAGGGCGGCGTCGTTCATGGAGTCCGCCTGCGCGCGCTGGTAGGCGCCGAGCACGACGGGGAGCGTCGCCGGGTCCGCCAGCCGCGTCAGCCCCCCCAGCGCGTTGGTGCGGGCGATGACGTCCGGGAGCGCGACGCCCTCCAGCAGCAGGTCGCGGATGCCGCCGGCGGCGCTGTCGCCCGCGACGGTCACGGCCTGCTCCAGCGCGGCCGCGGCCACGCGCCCGTCGGGATCGCGGACCATCCGCGCCAGGTCCGCCCGCGCGCCGGCCTCGGCGTACGCGCGCGCGGCGGCGGAGCGGAGCCGCCACCCGGGCTCGCGCTCCACCGCCCGAGCCACCTCGACGGCGGCGGCCGGATCGATCTCCGCCAGCGCAGCGAGGGCGGTCTGGCGGACGAAGACGGCCATCTCCCTGTCCCGCGCCTCCTGCCGCAGCACGGAGACGGCGGGCGCGGCGTAGCTCCCCATCCGCCCCAGCGATTCCATCGCCACGATGGTCTCGTGCGGCAGGCCGGCGGCGGCGACGTCCGTCAGCAGCGCCAGCGCGCGCTCCGTCTGGTACCCGCCCAGCGTGCGCAGGGCGTTGATCTTCACGATCTCCGACGGATCGCTCGTCGCGTAGCGGATCAGCACGTCCAGCGCGGCCTCCCGCCCGACCCCGGACGAGTCCGCCATCGGCGCGGTAAGGCCGCGCGCCACGAACGAGCGCACCAGCGGCTCCGGTTCCGCCGCCATGGTGAAGAGCGTCGCCGCCGCCCCCGGCTCCGGGCGACGTGCGAGCGCGTACGCCGCCCGCCAGCGGATCTCCGGGTCCACGTGGCGGATCCAGGGATCGATCGCCAGCACCGGCGTCGGCCGCCCCTGCCGCCACACCGCCAGCAGCGCGTGGCCGATCGGCGAACTGTCCCCAGGCCCGCTCACACCCGCTGTCTGCAGCAGCCGCTCGAGGGCGGCGCGGGCCTGGGGATGGCGGATCTTCCCCAGCGCGTACGCCACCTCCGCGACCACCGTTGGCCGGGTGGCGATGGCGGCGGGGTCCGCGTGCGGCGCCAGGAGCGGCACCGCGGCGCTGTCGGCGATCTGCCCGAGCGCGAAGGCGGCCGTGGCGGCGACGGAGGTGTCCTCGTCCGCCAGCAGACGCCCCAGCAGCGGCACGGCGCGCGGATCCCGGATGCGCCCCATCGCCAGCGCGGCACGGCGGCGGATCTCCACGCCCCCGCCCAGCGCGGCGTGCTCCAGGTAGGCGGAATCGTACCGCCGCTGGTCCTCCACCCACATCAGCCCGCCGACCGTCGCCTCACGGTCGCGGATCGTCGTCAGCCCGCCGGTAGAGGCGGCGGGGGCGCAGGCGGCCAGCAGGAGCGCGGCGGCGGCGCTGAGTCGGATGGCGGTCTTCATGCCGGTTCCCCGGTGGCGCGGCGAAAGGCTTCCTGGACCTCCACCGGCAGCGCGCGCGGCCGGCCGGAGCGGTCGATGGGGGTGAGGCCGGTGCGCGCGGTGGCCAGGCGGGTGGTGGACCCGTCCTCCTCCACGCGCTCGACGAGGTACGCGAACTCCACGGCGCGCGAGCGCACCTTCTCCACGGTGGTGGTGACGCGCACCAGGTCGTCGTAGCGCGCGGAGGCGTGGTACCGCAGCGCCACGTCCGTCACGGCCAGGAGGATGCCGTCCTCCTTCTCCACCCGCGCGTAGGACTTGTACAGCCGGCGGATGAGGTCCGTGCGCCCGATCTCGCACCAGGCCAGGTAGTTGGCGTGATGGATGATCCCCATCTGGTCCGTCTCCGCGTAGCGGGTGCGGAACTCGACGGAGCAGGAGAGCGGGTTCGCGGGCGCGGCGGCGGTCACGACGGAGTGCGAAGGTGCGAAAGTGCGAAAGTCGGGTACGGCGGGAGTTTACCCGGCGCGGCGGGGGCGTGTCAAACGGGAGGCGGCGGGTTGTCGCCGCATCTGCGTGCAGGTACGTTGGCTGAAGGGGTATTGATCTCACAGCGCCAAAACAATGGCCATCCACCGTACCCTTCGAGGAGCAAGAAAATGGCCCTCCGAATGGATCTTTGGAGAGTGGACGGGAAGAACCTCACACCCGTTCCTGGCGCAACTGTAGACATTGAACAACGGCTGGAGAACTGGATTGCCGCTGACCCACGCCTCACCGGGCTCGACATCCTGATAATCGGGCGGCAGGTCGTCACCCCCAATCGTGGACGCATCGATCTTTTGGCCATCGACGCCGACGCGAACAGCGTTGTGCTGGAACTCAAACGCGACAAGACGCCGCGCGAGATTGTTGCACAGGTACTCGACTATGCGAGCTGGGTACAAAAGCTCTCGTTCGTGGAATTGGATGCTATTACACAGGGTTACTGTCATACATCTCTTGCTGACGCCTACCGGGATCGCTTTGGCTCGCCTCTGCCCGAAACTGTGAATGAAGAACACTCGCTTGTAATTGTTGCCGCCGAGCTAGACGAGTCCTCCGAACGGATCGTGCAGTATCTTGGAGATCGCGGGATCGCGATCAATGTCGTGTTCTTCAACATGTTCCGATCTGGTGAGCAAGAACTCGTCGGGCGGGCATGGCTGCGTGACCCCATTGAATTAGAGGAGCAGACGGATTCGCGACGCAAGGCGCCGTGGTCCGGATACTGGTTCGTGAATGTCGGCGAAAGCGAACACCGGAATTGGGATGATAACGTGAAGTACGGTTACATAGGGGCTGGTGGCGGCGAATGGTACTCTCATGCGCTGCGCAAACTCCAGATTGGCGACTGGATCTTCGCTTACATGAAGGGGTTGGGCTACGTGGGATACGGCGAGGTTCTGGAGGAGGCACGTCCCGCGAAAGAAGTCCGGTTGGAAGATGGAATCCCGCTGCTCGAGCATGACATGCGTGCTCCTAACGCGGGGGAGTTCGGAGACGATCCGACAAAGGCCGAGTGGGCTGTCCGCGTGAGATGGTTGAGGACGTTCCCACGTGACCAGGCCCGCACCTTCAGTGGCGCATTCGCGAATCAGAACATCGTTTGCAAGCTCCGGCACCCGGAAACCGTTCAGTTCGTGGAACGCGAGTTCGGCGTGGATCGCCAAGTGTCCGGCTAACGTGGCGGCTTGTCGCTCTCCGCCGCGCCGGGTAGCTTCCCCGCCCCATGGAGAGCAAGCCCGTCTACGTCGTTTCCGACATCCACCTGGGCGCCGTGCCCGCGGAGACGGAGCGCGCGTTCCGCCGGTTCCTGGACCACGTGGCCGCGGACGCGTCGTTCCTGCTGATCAACGGCGACCTGTTCGACTTCTGGTTCGAGTACCGCCACGTGGTGCTGGCAGAGCACTACCGCGTGCTCGCCAAGCTCAGGGACGTGGTGGAGGCGGGCGTCCCCATCGCGTTCGTGGGCGGCAACCACGACGCGTGGGCCGGGCCCTTCCTGCGCGACGAGATCGGCATCCAGCTGCTCGACGGGCCGGTGGAGATGACGCTGGGCGGGCGCCGCACGCTGGTGGCGCACGGCGACGGCGTGGGGCGCGGCGACCTGAAGTATCGCGCGCTCAAGAAGATGATCCGCAACCGGGTGACGGTGGGCGCCTTTCGCGTGCTGCACCCGGACCTGGGCCGCCGCATCGCCCACATGGCGTCGCGGACGGAGCACCGGACGGCGGCCACGGACCAGGAGGCGCGCGGGCGGGCGGCGTACATCCAGGCGTGGGCGCTGGAGCAGATGCAGCGGGACCCCGGGATCGAGCTGGTGCTGACCGGGCACGCGCACCTGGCGTCGCTCACGGAGGTGGGGCCGGGACGGTTCTACGTGAACTCCGGCGACTGGCTGGGCGCGTACGACTACGTGGTCCTCCCCCCCGGCGGCGGCGCGCCGGAGCTGCGGGTGTGGCCGGGGTGATGAGGGTGGATAAAGGGAGAGACAGAGGCATGGATTCCGGCGCCCGTGAGCGGGTAAACCCGCCGCTGGGACAGCCACAAGCCCCGTCTCGGCGCCGCTGACGCGTCGCCGAACGGGGCTTCAACCGCTCCCGCAGTCAAGATCGGGTCGTGGATCGGATCCCTCGGCGTGGGAGAGAAGATCCTTCGGTCGCGCGCAAGCCATCGTGTACCTGCAGGCCCCGCGCGGCGCTCCCTCAGGAAGACAAAGCCAGCCCGCAGTGGTGATGGCCCAGTCTCCCGCCTGACACCGAATCCGTAGCAGAAAACCTTTGCGCGTCCTGGCGCCGGACGCTACCTTGGCGGGCATCTACATACGTTTGGACGGGCCCCGCCCGTCCCAGCCCCACCTCCCGCCCGGTCACAGGCACCGGCTCCGGCAGCGCGTCGCCTTACCGCTTCATACCGAAGTCGACACCGCGCGAACACGCAGTACCCGCACGCCGTGCAACGGTCCGTGCGGCTTTTGTCTACCGTGCTCCCCCCACCCCCCTTCGCGAGGACACCGTATGCGCATCCTACGAACCGCGAGCGCCGCCCTGCTGGGCGCGGCCACGGCGGCCCCGCTCGCGGCGCAGGCGCCGGCTGCCTGCTCCCCGGGCGTGGCGCTCCCGACCATCCAGCAGGTCTGGTCGCAGCGCCCTCAGAACGTGCTCCGCGACACCCTCACCCTGGCCGCCGCGCAGGTGCAGATCCGCGGCGTCACGCAGCTGCGCAACGTCTACAACGGCCTGTACAACGCCCCCCTGTACCGGCTGAACCCGGGCGACTCCGTGGACGTCCTGGTGCGCAACCAGATGGACTCGGTCACCAACCACCACTTCCACGGCTACGTGGTGACGCCGCTCCCCGACACCGGCGACAACGTGGTGCCCCTGCTCATCCCGGTCGACAGCTCCAACCGGTACACCTTCCGGGTGCCCACCTACCAGTCCGAAGGACTGATGTGGTACCACCCGCACCCGCACGGCTTCACGGCCCCCCAGGTGAAGGGCGGGCTGGCCGGCGGCATGATCGTGGGCGACCTGCTGTACTACTTTCCCGACTACGCCGACGCGGGCGGTCCCAACGAGCGGGTGATGTACTTCAAGGCGGACGCGGGGACGGCCTCGTTCAACATCCTGGGCAACGGCTGCACGCGGCTCAGCATTCGCCCCGGACAGCGGCAGCTGTGGCGCATCGCGAACATGAGCCCCAACTCGTTCCTGAACCTCAAGCTCCCCGGGCAGCAGTTCACGGTGCTGGCGTGGGACGGCAACCGCGTGAAGGCCCCCATGCCGGCGGATTCGCTGTTCGTCCCGCCCGGGTCGCGGGTGGAGGCGGTGGTGACCGGCTGGCAGCGCTCCGGCACCGGCGCCGACAGCGTGCAGTTCTACACGGACTCGTACCAGACCTCCTCCACCGCGCGCGACGTCCCCGTCTCCCTCGGCTGGCTGGTGAACGAGGGAACCCCGGTGTCTCCGCGGCAGGCGGGCATGGCGCTGGCCGGCGTGGAAGCCCAGCTGGCCGACTCCATCGCCCGGCTGCTGGCGGAGGACGACGTGAACCACGACACCATCCACTTCCAGCAGGACGCCAGCGGCAACCTGCTGTTCAACGGCAAGTCGTACGACCACGACACCGTGGACATCGCCATCCCGTTCGAGCAGGTGCAGGAGTGGGTGCTCATCAACGAGACCGACGTCACCGGCAACAAGGCGCTTCACACCTTCCACATCCACCAGACCGACTTCGTGGTCACCCGGATCAACGGCGTGGAGCAGACGGACTCGGTGCACCTGGACAACGTGCTGGTGGGCATCCACAGGCTGGCGAACGGCCAGTGGGCGGGCGACACCGTGACGGTGCGCTTCAAGTACAAGCCCATCGCCGCGGGGCCGTTCGTGTACCACTGCCACGTGCTGGCCCACGAGGACAACGGGATGATGGCCAACGTGTGCGTCTACGACCCGGCCACCGGCGTGCGCTACTGCGAGCAGTGGTTCCCCAACGGCCCGTGGGGCACCACCACCGCGGACGCGTCCCCGTCCGGCGGCCACGCGCACGATCACGGCGTGGCCGGCGGTGGCAGCGGCGGCGCGGAACGAGAACGGTAGCCTGATCCGGAAAAGATCTGGCACGCAGAGCAGCAAAGCAGCAGAGGAGCAGAGATTCCCGGTCGGGTCTCTGCTCCTCTGTCTCTCTGCTGCTCTGCGTGAAAGTGTTCTTCCTACCGGATCTTGCGCGCGGGGATCTCGCGGCCGCCCTGGTGGAGCACCACGCCGGTGACGGCGCCGGAGGCGTCGACCTGGAAGACGAGCGTGGCGTTCCCCTCGCGGACGAAGAAGCGCGTCTCGCCCTCCGGCATCATCTCCACCTCCGGCTGCCCGGGAATCTGCCCGCGCAGCACCGTGCCGTCGCGCCGTACGGTGAGGACGAAGTCCGGCTCGAACTCGTATGCGCCCACGTAGCGGTCCAGCACCTCCACGGGCACCGTGACCGTCGCCGTCAGCGCCGCCAGCACGGATTCCGCCGACTCCTCCGTGCGGGGCGACAGCTCCTCCGGGCCGATGCGCTGGCGCAGGATCATCCCCGTTACCGCGCCGACCGCGTCGCGGACGAAGCGCAGGCGGGTGCCGCTCTCGAAGACGAACTCGTCCCGACCAATGGGCGTGAGCCGCATCCGCGGGTTGCGGCCGCGCTGGCTGAACAGGGTACCGTCCTCGACGGTGACCACGCGCCGCTCCACCTCGTTCACGCGGTAGACGCCCGCGTACTGGGCCAGCGTCCCGGCCTCCACCGCGAACGGGGCCGGCGGCCCGGCGGGGCCCAGCAGGCGCTCGGCGATCTGCAGGGAGATGGCGTCGGGGTCGTGCTGGGGACCGCGCTCGTGGTTGGCGAGCACGATGACGTGCAGGCGCTCCGACGGGATCCACAGGCCATTCGTGGAGAAGCCGTTGATGTCGCCGCCGTGCTCGATGCTGGGCCTGCCCGCCGCCTCGCCCACGAACCAGCCGTAGCCGTACCCGCTGCTGCGCCCGTCGCTCAGCCGGTACGCCGCGAAGGCGCGGCGCCAGGTCTCCGGCTTCAGCAGCCGCCCCTCCGCCACCGCGCGCTGCCACGCCAGCTGGTCGTCCACGGTGGAGATGAGCGCGCCCGCCGCGTACGGCTGGGTCATGCTGACGTAGGTGGCGGGCTGCCACCCCTGCTCCGTACGGGCGTAGCCGGGGACGCGGCCGGGGACGATGGCGTCGTCCTCCTCGTAGAAGGTGCTGCGCATCCCCAGCGGCTCGAAGATGCGGGTGCGGAGGAAGTCGGCGTACGACATCCCCGACACCCTTTCGATGATGCCGCCCAGCAGCGCGTATCCCGAGTTGTTGTAGTTCCACCGCTCGCCCGGCGCGAACTCCATCGGCTGGTCGCGGAACATGGCGATCAGCTGCTCGGTGGTCAGGTCGCGCCGCATCCCGGTGGCGTACGCGGGCATCCCGGTGTAGCTCTGGATGCCGGAGGTGTGCGTGAGAAGGTGCTCTACGGTGATGCGGTGGCCGTGCGTGGGGTAGTCGGGAAAGAAGCGGGTGAGCTCGTCGTCCAGCGAGACCTTTCCTTCGTCCACCAGCATCAGCAGGGCGACGGCGGTGAACTGCTTGGTGATGGAGCCCACGCGAAAGACGTGCTCCGGCCGCAGCGGCACGCCCAGCTCCAGGCTGGCGGCGCCGTACGCCTTGCGCATCAGCACGCGTCCGTCGCGGGCCACCAGCACCGCGGCGCCGGGCTGATTGGCCGGGTACAGCGCCGTGAGCGCGGAATCGGCCCCCGCCAGGGCGGGATCGACGGTGACGCGCGCCTCCGCCGCTGCCGGCGCGGCGGTCTGGGCGTGGACGGCGGGTGCGGGGACGGAAAGCACAAGCGCCGGGATGATGGCCAGCCGGCGCAGCATCGGTGAGCGGATCATGGAATTACGAGTGTTTGGGGGTAACGCGGGCGCGGGTGCGCCGGCCGCCCGTACGGGGCGATCCGGCGCCGGGTTTCAACGGGGCTACGAATGTTTCTGCCCCGGGTGGGAAGGAACTGGCCGGGCCCCGCGACGAGCGGCTGAAGCCGCGGCTACAACATCACGTTGTCCGCCTTTCGCGGACAAGAACGGCGGGGACTTCCGCCGGCTGTCCCCCTGTAACCTGTAACCTGCAGTTGCAGGCTATTCCCTATTCCCTATTCCCTGTCCGTTCACCGGTCGCGATGCCGCCGGTGCTCGTCCGGCCCGTGGGTGCGGTGCCACTCCATCTCCTCGCGGGTCACCGGGCGGATGAGGATGTCCGACGCCAGCCAGATGGTGTGCGAGAAGGGGTAGAAGAGGAACGGCGCCACGGCGGCCAGCGCCAGGCCCACCCAGCCGAGCACGTCCCACGGCACCTGCGGCCAGCGCAGCAGGACGAAGCCCACCACGGCCAGCACCACCAGCGCCTCGGCCAGCACCAGGTTGAACATCATGGCGCCCAGGAAGAAGTCTTCCTCGCCGCGCTCGCTGCGCAGCCCGCAGGCGGGGCAGTTGCGGCGCATCTTGAGCCACGAGCCGCGCAGGCTGCCGCGCCCGCAGTGCGGGCAGCGCAGGCGCAGGGCGCGGCCGTACAGGGTCAGTCCCCGACCCACCCCGGATTCGGCCGGATCGGTGAACGGCATCGTCGCAGTGTTCTCGATCATGATTCCAAAGCCTCCAGGCGGCCTTCGCCGCGCGTCATCTCGTTTTCCGGACCGAAGGTAGCGAGAGGGACCCGGCGGCGTAGTCGGGGATTGCCCTACCTCGGAGGCAGGACATGGAGGAAGTGTTCGAATGGGGAGGTGGTGAGTTCTCCGTCTTTCGGCGAGCATCCGGTACAGGAAGGTTTTACCCCACGCCCGCTGCGCGGGAGGCCCTCTCCCCCGCCCGGCCTTTCGCTCGTTCCTCGTGACGGCGGGCGACCCCTCCCCGAACCCCGGGGGAGGGGTGGTTCGGGCGGGTTGTGTGATCGCAGGAGGAT
Organism: Longimicrobium sp.; assembly: GCA_036260235.1. GTDB lineage: Bacteria > Gemmatimonadota > Gemmatimonadetes > Longimicrobiales > Longimicrobiaceae > Longimicrobium. Next base: position 2,537 of record DATAAG010000880.1, on the reverse strand, counting down.
CCGAGCACGGGCAGGTTTTACCCCTCGCCCGCTGCGCGGAGGCCCTCTCCCCCGCCCGGCCATTCGCTCGTTCCTCGCGACGGCGGGCGACCCCTCTCCCCCACCCTCGGAGGGAGGTGCTGGGGCAGACTCTCGGCGCTTCGACGGGCTTTCAGCACGGGCCAACGGATCCTTCGGTCGGCGCCGGAGGCCTGTGCATGGGCAGAGATCGCGCGGCGCTTCCCCCAGCCTCGGGATGACAGAGGTCGGGGATCGCGACGGAGCCACTCCCCTCTCCCGCGCAGTTTGCGGGAGAGGGGCCGGGGGTGAGGGGTCCGCGCGAAGCGCGACGCTGTTGCCGTTTCTGCGGACGCACGCGAGATGCCGTTCGTCGCGCCTCGACCGTGCAAAAACAACAACCCCCCCCAGGGGTTTTGGGGGAGGTGGGCGAGTAATGCGAGCCCGAGGGGGCGAGCCGGAGGGGGCGAGCCCCTCGCGCTGCACCTTCCGCCGTGCGTGCGACTTCTCCCCTCTCCGCACGCAGTTCGTGCGGGGAGGGGCCGGGGGAGGGGCCCTCAGATCTCCAGCGCCTCCACCTGCACCGCCTCGCCCCAGAGGCGCTGGGCGATGGCGGCCACCTCCACCGGGTCGCCGGTGGTGAGAACGCGCATGGAGCCGGTGCCGCTTTCCTGCAGCGCGTTCGCCTCCTGCAGGATCTGCCGCGTGCGCCGGGCAATGGCGGCGCCGCTGTCCAGCAGGCGCACCTCCGGCCCCAGCGCCGCCTGCACCGCGTCGCGCACGAACACGTAGTGCGTGCACCCCAGCACCACGGTGTCCACGCCCGCCTCGCGGAGCGGCGCCACGTATCTCTCCATCCGCTCCGCCAGCGCCGGCCCCGCCAGCAGACCGTCCTCCACCAGGTCCGCCAGCCCGGGGCACGGGTCGCGCACCACCTGCACGCCGTCGGCGTAGGCGTCCACCAGGCGCTGGAAGCGCGCGGAGCGAAGGGTACCGCGCGTGGCCATGACCCCCACGCGGCCGTTGCGCGTCTCGCGGACGGCGGGCTTGAGCGCCGGCTCCAGGCCGATCACGGGGATGGCCAGCCGCTCGCGCAGCGCCTCCAGCGCGGCGCCGGAGGCGGTGTTGCACGCCACCACCAGCACCTTGGCCCCCTGCGCCTGGATCCACTCCCCGATGGCGACGGTGCGCGCGCGCACCTCCTCCTCCGTGCGGTCGCCGTACGGGAGGTACGCGTTGTCGGAGACGTACAGCAGGTGCTCGGCGGGGAGGGCGCGGCGGATCTCGCGAGCCACGCTCAGCCCGCCCACGCCGGAATCGAAGACGCCGACGGGTGCGGTCACGGCCCCACGGGGACGGTGGCCCGCAGCTCGGCGCCGCCGCCGGGCCGGGGAACGGCGTTCACGTGCACCTCGAAGTCCTGCAGGTGCGCGGAGACGAACGCATCCGCGCCGGAGAAGAAGAGCCAGAAGATGGAGAGGGTGAACCAGTCCTCGCGCTGGTTCTCGCGCTCCCGCACCAGCCCGTGCTTCTGGTCGATCCCGAGCTCCCCCGTCTCCCGCGCGATGCGCTCGATCTCGTACGCCTCGTCGAGCTTCTGCGCGGACTTGTACAGCATCCACAGGCTGCCGGCCTCCAGCGCGAAGTACACGCCGCCGCGGCCGGGCGCGCCCAGCACGGACTGGCCCCACCCCGGCAGCACCAGCGAGCGCAGGAAGGCGCTCCGCGGGGAGACGGGAAGCAGGCTGTCGGGTACCTCGGGCATGATGGTGTCGCCGCGGATCATCCCGGGGCGCCGTGCGGTGTCCGCGGGCACGGGGTCCTGTGCGACCGCGGCGCGGGGCGCGAGGCTCGACGCCAGCGAAAGGCCCACGGCCAGGCGGATCAGCCACAGGGGAAGGGAAAAAGCCGGGTGGTTCGGCATTCTGTGCATCGGTCGATCGGTGGTTCGGCCGCGGGGGGTGCAATCACCGGTCCGCGGCGTCCGTGGAAACTAGCGGAACAACCGATCAACGCGCGAGGGCGGACGGCGGGGGACAGGGGACAGGGGACAGGGGACAGGGAATAGGGAATAGCCTGCAGTGGCCGCGGAGCTATGCAGGGCGCCGAGGGCTATCCATTCATCATGGATCGGCCTTGCCGCGGCGCCTCCACTCACGTCGTCGCACCGCTATTTCGCACTCACGCACTCACGCACTCACGCACTTTCAGAAAGGAGGCGCTGGGCGGCGCGGCAGACGGCGTCGCGGCCGCGGGCGTAGTGGCCGTCGGGCTGCGGAACGGTCCACGGCTGCGCCTGCGGCCGGTTGCTCTCCAGCCGGCGGCCGTCCAGGAAGGTGGTGCGGGCCACCAGCCGGGTGCGGCGCGCGGCGCAGTCGAAGTCCATCTCGTACTCCACGGCGTCGATCGTCGCCTGCGCCACCCCGCCCACGGAAGGCGTGATCGGCTGGCGGTACTCGATGCGGAAGCGCCCCCTCACCCCCTGGGCCCCGCGCGGCGCCGTGACCGTGGTGTCGACGGCGATCCGCAGGTACGGACTC
>DATAAG010000879.1:0-8818 GCA_036260235.1 Longimicrobium sp. | reverse complement strand
GCCACCGCCGGCGTGCCGATCGTGGCCCCGGCGACGCCGGAGGCGCCGCCCGCGACAGGCATTCCCGTAACGCCGCCGTCCGCGCGGCGCATCGTGGTCCCGCGGACGCCGGCCGTCTGGATCGTCCCGCTCCTGCTGCTGCTGGCCGTGGCGCTCTGGGCCGCCCGGGGCCGCGGCGGCGGCCGATCCGCCGCGGCAGACGCCGACAGCGCGCGCACGATCGCCCTGGACACGGGGAGCATGGCGGCGCTGGACGCGGAGTTCCTGCGCCTGCAGGGCGTGGCCGCGGCGGCCGCGGCCAGCGCGGCGCCCGCCACGGCTCCCACTCCGGCCCCCCCGGCCGGGACGCCCGCCGGGACGCCCGCCGGGACCACCTCCACCGGAACGACGCCCGTGGTGACGCCGCCGGCGCAGCCGCCCGCGGCCCCGGCCGCCGAGCGCGCGCAGGCGGAGGCGGCGATCACGGCGGCCGTGCACGACCTGAACAAGGCGTGGGTGGAGGGCGACATCAGCCGCCACGTGGGCCACTACGCCAGCCGCGTGGACTACTACAACTCCCGGCGGCTCCCCCGCGCCGGCGTGCGCCGCGACCGCACGCGCGACCTGCGGCGCTACGACGACCGGCGCATCGCCCTCCACGCCATCCAGGTGCAGTGGCCGGAGGAGGACCGCGCGCGGGTGCTGGTGGACAAGGAGTGGATCTTCGGCGCCGACGGGACCGTCCGGCGGCGGGGGCGCGGGACGCAGGAGTACATCTTCAAGCAGGACGAGGACGACGGCAAATGGTACGTCGTCTCCGAACAGCTGCTGACCACCACGGAGGCGCGGTCGCCGGCGGGGAACTGAGCGCCGTGGAGGGCGAGCCGCCCAGTCCCGGCGCGCCCGGATCCGGCTCGCGGAAGAAGTGCGAGAGCAGGAAGCGCGCGCCTTCGTCCCCCCGGTCCGCGGCGGACCGCAGGCGGACGAGCACCCGCGCCCGTGCCTGGCGATGCTCTTCCTCGCCCACGTCCACGAGCGTCAGGTTGGGGAGCAGTCGCGTGGCCGTGAGCGCGACACCCAGGTCTTCCAGCCAGTCCGGCGCCTTCCGGTGTCCGCCGTGCACGAACCACTCCCGCACGCGGCCATCCGATCCCTGCGTCAGGATCGAACGGCTTCCCGGAGAGAACCCCAGCACCCTCCCGTCATCCAGCCGGTAGTGGGCGGCCAGCACGCGCCCGGTCTCCGTCTCCCGCACCACCAGGTCCATCCCGGATCGCATCCGGCCCCCGCTGCTGCTGTAGCTGCGCGCCGCCGCCAGCAGCTCGCCGTCGGGAGACAGGGCCGCCAGCCTCCCGGACTCGGCCGCCCGCACCACCCGCCCGTCCACCTCCAGCCGCGCGCCCAGCGGCTGGCGGTGGAGCTGGACCACCTGGCCCGTGGAGAGCGCGCCGCGCACACCCGTGGGGGTCTCCGCGACGCCACGTGCCGCGGCAAGCAGGGTGATCGCGGTCTCCCGGTCCGCTCCCGCGCCGGCGGCGAAGCGGAAAGGCGCGGTGAAGGGACGTTCCGTGACCATGTCCAGGAGCCGCAGCTCCTGCCCGCTGCGCCGCAGCATCAGCCGCCCGTCGCGCGTCATTCCGCCAAGCTGGTTCCCGATGACGACCTGGCGCCAGTCGCCCGCGGTATCCGGGGTGCCGGCGAACGCCCACCGCTCGATGTTGTCGTATTCCTCCTCGCCCTCGACTTTCATCAGCCCGCCCTCGCCGGAGTCGAAGACCACCAGGTCCGAGATGGGCGCACCGGGAAACGGCCCCTGCCGGCGCGGCCCCGGCTCGCCCACCTGCCACAGCTCGATCCACCCCGGGTCCCACTCGGAGCCGCCGTAGCGGTAGGCGGCCACCCAGAGGCCGGGTCCGTTCGCCGGCCAGAGGACGCTCCAGCCGATCCGCGCCGTGTCGCTGCGGCGGGCGAGCGGGGCGGACCAGGGACGCGTCCCGTCCCAGCGCCGGTGGACGAGGCGCCCGGCGGCGGTGAGCACCACCAGGCCCGTTCCCGCCGGGTCCAGGCGGACGTCCGCGGGGTCCAGGCGGTTCAGGTCCTCGCGCTCGCGGACGAGCGGCCGCGCCCGCGCATCCCAGACGTAGACCCGCCCCTGCCGCGAGACCGCCGTCAGCAGCGAATCGTCGGGTGACGAGCCCAGCGCCGTCCACGCCTCCCCTTCCGGCTGCGCCAGCTGGGCGTCGTAGTGCCCCTCCCCGGGGACCGCCACCAGGGCCGGGCGGCCGCCCCGATAGAGCAGGGTGCGCGGGACGGTGTCCGACCAGCGGGGATCCGGGACGGAGGGGACGGTGTCCTCTGCGGAAACCGGCGCGGAGCCGGGACGCTGCCACAGCACCCGGCCGCACCGCACCAGCGGGCACGCCGGCACCCCGCCCGGCTCCGACACCAGGGTGACAACGGCCGTGCCCGATCGCGTGAACACCGGCGCATCTCCGTAGTCCAGCCGCACCGTGTCCAGCAGACGCCCGGTGGAGGCCTCCCAGATCCACAGCAGCTCGGCATTCAGCACCGCCTTCGCCGCGCTGCCGTCGGCGCTGAACTCCATGAACTGCATCCCCTCGCCGGGCCCCCCGACCGCCTCGTCGCCCGACTCGCCGACGTAGCTTCCCCGGGGAAAGGGCACGGGCATGCGCGAGCCGGTGCGCAGGTCCCACACCGCGGGCTCGTACTGGCTGGTGATCGCCAGCAGGTATCGCTGCCGGGGAGAGATGACGCCGTGCTGCAGCTCGTCCTGCTGGTCCCGCAGCCGCGCGATCCGCACCGGAAGCCCCGCCGCCACGTGAAGCACGCGGGCCACGTGCAGCGGAGTGCGGGCGTCGCCCTCGGGCGAGGCCATCGCCGCGCGCACGGCCAGGTGAAGGGCCTGCACCACATCCAGCTCCGCACCGGGCGTGGCCATCCGGGCCGCGCGTTCGGCAAAGCTCTCCGCCAGCTGCGACGAGACCTCATCCCGGGCCGCGGCGGCGCGCAGGAACTGCCACGTCGCCACCACCAGAGCCGCGGAAACCACCACCGCCGTCCAGGTGAGAAGGATGCGGCGCCGCCGCTCCTGCCGGCGCTGGTCCCGCTCCCACGCGGGGAACAGCTCGCCCGCGGAGCGGTCGTTGAGGTCGGCCGCCAGCTGCACCCGCGCCTCGTCGTAGTCCTGGTACGGATGCGGGCCGCGGGCGCGGGCCGCGCGCAGGTCGTACCATCCCGACAGGTGCTTTCCGGCGGCGATCAGCGGCCGGGGGAAGTACCGTTCAGGAGTCCGCTCGGGCCGGTCTCCCTCCGTGACGGCCACGGCGACGGCGTCCATGCCGTGCGACTGCACGAACCACTCGATCTCCGCCTCCACCCACGGCGACGCGGCGGCACTGGCGGAGCACAGCACCAGGAGCTTGGCCGAACGCTCCAGGTGCGGGCGGATGACGTGCTCCATGCTGGCCGGGTCCGCAGCCGCGCGGGCGCGGCTGCGGGCGCCCAGCGAAAAGTCGCCGCCGTCGCGGCATACGCGCAGCGGCTCGAGCGCGGCGGTGCCGCCCCGGCCCGCGACGGTGTGGAACGACTCCAGGAAGCTCTCCAGGTCGCGCGCAACGCGGTAGTCGGGATTACGGGCGTAGCTGATGAACAGGTCATAGGGAGGCTCGCCCGTGGTGGGGGACGGCGCCGCCTGGGAACCGGCGGTGGTGGGATGTTCCATGGCGCATGGATGCTGAAGGGACCGGGCAGCCGCGTGCCGGGGGTGAGCACAGGCGTCCTGGATGGAGATGAGCGGGTGGCGGCAGTTTCCCGGTGGTGCAGAGCGGACGGGACGGGGGCGGGGGTCGCTCCGGACACGGCAGGGCGCCGGTGTTCACGCCTGCGGCGACGCGGCGCTCAGCCCCTGCCCTTGCCCTTGCCTTTGCCCTTCTCTTCTCCGCGCCCCTTGCCCCGCTCTTCCCGATCCCGTCCGCGCCCCCGAACATCACCGGGCGGCGGAGGCGGAGGCGGCGTGAGGGAGCCGCCTCGGGGGATGCGGCTCACCGCGCCGGCGCCATCGTCACTCGCGTCCTGGGCCCCGCCGCCCCCACCGCCGTCTCCGCCGTCTCCGCCGTCTCCGGACGCCGCATCCGGATCGCCATCATCCACCCCGTCGCCGGCGGAGGCGGCGATGCGCGTGGGGACGGTGATGCGCGAGGCGACGACGTAGCCCTGGTCCGACCGGCCCTGCACGCGCACGGAGTCGCCGGGCTGGATGGCGATGGGGTCCGCGCCGCCGCCGTCCTCGCCCACCACGTCCGTGGCCACGCCCACGAACACGCGCAGGTCCGGGAGCCGCGCATCGTCCGGGCGCACCAGCATGGCGCCCACGTCCGACGACCAGCCCAGCACGGCGCCGCGGACGTCCACCTCGCGAGGCACGCGCGAGGCGGGCGCCATCCGCAGCCCGTTCACCATCACCACGGGCGCGCCCTCCAGCTCCACCACGCGCGGAAAGGCGAATCCCGACTGCGGGTCCACGCGCAGCTCCCGCAGCCGCACCCGCGCGCCTGGCTCCAGCCCCGACAGGTTCAGCACCCCGGCCGTGTCCGCGCCGTCCAGCAGGCGCAGGCTCAGCGGCCCGGGCGTCACGTCCGCCAGGCGAAACCCGGTGCTGTCCGCCCGCTCGCTGCGCTCGGACTCCACCACCCACACGCCGGTGGGCGACAGTCCGGGCGCGAAGGTGCCTTCCACCGTCGCGCCGTCGCTGCCGCCACCGCACGCCGCCGCCGCCAGGGCGAGACCCAGGGCCGTCGTTCGCTTCCGCATGCGGGGCGGCGGGGGCAGGGATCGTGCCTGGGAGGGCGAGTAGTGCCGAGTGCCGAGTACCGAGTACTAGGTACTTAGGTACTTCGTTTCTTCCGCCGGATGTGGATCACCTTCTCCACCGTGGCGTGCACCACGCCGTCCGCATCCACCAGGTCCACCGTGTAGGTGCGGTCCACCACGGGCTCGCGCGTCAGGATGTCGCGGATGGCGTCCAGCTCCGCGTCGTCCAGCACGAAGCGCGCGTAGAGCGTGGTGCGGCCGGGGCGGCGAAAGCGGATGGAGGCCGCCTTGTCCCAGACGATGTACTCCGGCCCCAGGATGCGGATGAGCATCACCATGTACACGGGGTCCACCGCCGCGTACATGCTGCCGCCGAAGATGGTGCCCACGTAGTTGCGGGTGCGCACGTTCAGCGGCAGGCGCAGCCGGAACTCGCGCAGGTCGTGCGAGATGTAGGTGATGCGCCCGCCCGTGCCCCGGTACGCCGGGAACAGGTTGAAGCCCCAGCGCATCAGCCGCGTGTGGAGGGATTCGGGCATGGCGGAGAGACGAGGATCAAGTGCCCAGGTTCAAGTGCCCGGTACGTGACACTCGACCCTGGGCACTGGGCACTGGGCACTGGGCACTGGGCACTGAACACTGCCGTTCCTACAGGTGCTTCACGCACCACGCGTGGACGCGGTCCATCCCCGCGGCCAGGTCTTCCAGGAACGCCGCGCCGCCCGGCTCGGCGGGATCGGGAAGCCGCAGCCCCGGGAACAGGAGCGAACGGGTGTGGTCCTGCACCAGGTCGCGGGCGCTGCTGCTGGCGCGGTACGCGCTCCACCCGTGCTTCTCCGCGTCGGCGGCCCAGCAGTCCACCTCCGCCAGGAAGGCGAAGACCGCCGACCAGTAGCGCCACCGGGGCACGTCCGTCATTCGCGCGGCAGAGACGCGAAAGAGCCGCAGGACCCCCGCCCACGCCGTGTAGTCGGCGCGGTAGGTGACGGGCGCACCCTCCACCCGCTCGATGAACCCCGCCAGCGCCATCTCCTCCGCCGCCGTGCGCAGCGCGCGGCCGGAGTAGCCCGTCGCCGCCGCCAGCAGGCTCACGGCGGCGGGCGCGCCGCGCAGCCCCAGCAGCACCGCGAGCAGGTCCGCCTTGGCGCCCACGCCCAGCCCCGCGCGCAGCCGCAGCATCAGCGCGGGACCCACGGTAAGGCGCATGGGCCCCAGCGGCTTCTCCCCCGCCACCTGCCGTTCGTCCTGCTGCGCGGCGCCGGCGTGCGCCCGCCAGCGCCGCTCCCCCGCCGCGGCGGCAAAGTCGGCCAGCGCGTCGCGGGCGGGGCCGGGGAACCCCTCCGCCAGCGTCGTCATCCGCTGCACGCCCAGCAGCGCGGCGCCCCGCCGCGCCCAGCCCAGGACCACGTCGCTCAGCCGCTCGTCCGCCTGGCGCATGGCCAGCGAGAGCAGCACCAGCGCCTCCGGGTCCACGATGGAGCGGGGGCGGCGGTCGGGCGGCGGGGCCGCGCCGGGCGCCAGCACGCTCCACTGCGCCCACGCCACCTCCGTGGCAGTGCGCCGCGCCCGTTCGCCGATGCTACGGACCAGTCCGGCGGACATGCGCGATCGGCAGGCAATTCACGGAAAGATCAGGAGTGGGAGGGAAGATAAAGTTCACCGCACGGGAACATAAAATCCCCGCGTCCGCCCCACCAGAATGGGGAAGCTCCCCTCACTCCTCGCCCACGGGGAGCGGGGCGGCGGGGACGGCTTCGGGAAGGGGCTCGCCGGCCGCGGCGAGCCGGCGGACGAAGACCTCGCGGACGCGCGCCGTGAGCTCTTCCACGCTCAGCCCCTGGGGAGAGACGGGAGGCTCGAAGTAGACGTGGATGGTGGCCGGGCGCACGATGAAGGTGTCGGGGCGCATGATGTCGAAGCTCCCCGTGACCACGGTGGGGATGATGGGGATCCCCGTCTTGTGCGCCAGGACGAACGCGCCCTTCTTGAACGGCTGCAGCCGCCCGGTGCGCGAGCGCGTTCCCTCGGCAAAGATGACGACGACGGACCTCTGCGCCCGCATCTGCTCCCCCGCCCTGCGCAGCGACTGCACGGCGCGCTCGCGGTTGCTGCGGTCGATGGAGATGTGCCCCGCCACCCGCCACGCCAGGCCGAAGAGGGGGACCTTCTCCAGCTCCTTCTTGGCGACGAAGTGGAAGTCCACCCGCAGCAGCTTGGCGATGGCGAAGACGTCGAACCAGGAGAGGTGGTTGGCCACCAGGATGAACGGCTCGCCCGGGACGACGTTCTCCATCCCGTGCGCCACCGCCTTCGATCCACTTCCCCACAGCGCGATGCGCGCCCACTGCCGCGACCACATCACGAAGATGTGCCCCCGCACGCCGAACAGCGCCAGGAGCACCGCCGTGCTGCCGTAGAAGACGGTGGCGGCGACCATGCAGAGAAGCATCCACGCCGTCCGCAGCGCTCCCGGGATCACGCGCCCTCGCTGCCGAAGTGTTGCCAGGCGGCGATCCCCGTGGGCCGCCGGTGCCCTTCCGAGTCCACGAACCACACGCCGTCGCCGCCGCCCAGCCGCCCCACGCAGGAGAGCGGCACGCCGAACCGCCGCGCGAACGCGTCGCCGTACGGGGCCACCGCCCCCACCGGCGCGGTGAAGCACAGCTCGTAGTCCTCGCCGCCCCCCAGCGCGCGCCGCAGCGTGCGGCGGCGGGAGCGCTCGCGCGCGGCGGGGTGGATGGGGACCAGCTCCGGCACCAGCAGCACCGCCACCCCGCTCGCCGCCGCGATGTGGGCCGCGTCCCCGACCAGCCCGTCGGAGAGATCGACCATCGCCGTGGGGATGCCGTGCTCCCGCAGCCACTGCGCCTCGGCGATCCGCGGCACCGGCCGCGCGAACCGCTCCCGCGCGTCCGGGCGCGGCGGTTCGCCGCGCAGCAGCGCCTCCACGCACGCCGCGGCGCCGCCCAGCTGCCCCGTGACCCACACCTCGTGTCCCACGCGGGCGCCGGAGCGCAGCGCGGGGTGCGGCGCCTCGCCCACGACGGTGACGTCCACGGCCAGCGGCCCCGGCGAGCGGGTGAGGTCGCCGCCCAGCAGCACCCCGCCGATCGCCTCCACCGCCTCGCGGCACCCCGCCATCACCGCCGCGGCGTAGTCGCCCGCGTCGCCCGGGGGCGCGGCGAGGGAGACCAGGATGCCGATGGGGCGCGCCGCCACCGCCGCCAGGTCGCTGAGCGCCGCCGCCGCCGCGCGCCAGCCGATCTCCTCCGGCGCCAGCCAGTCGCGGCGAAAGTGCACGTCCTCCACGCTCATGTCCGTCGAGAGCGCGATGCCGTTCCCCGCCACCACCGCGCAGTCGTCCCCGGCCCCCACACGTACGTCGGGACGCTCGTCCCCGCCCCGCCCCGCCAGAAAGCGGCGGATCAGGTCGAACTCCGGCCCCGGCGCAAGGTGCACCGGCGCATCGTCGGGATGCGTGCGAAGGCGGGCGGCATCGTGGGCGCGCATGATGGATGAACATAGCGCGAAAGTGCGGGAGAGAAAGTGCGTGAGTGCGTGAGTGCGTTAGTGCGTTAGTGCGTTAGTGCGAGAGTACGGGAGTGCGGCGGCGGGGCTCGCACTGCGCCCGCCGCGCCCCCTCCGGGCTCGCATTACTCGCCCACCTCCCCCAAAAACCCCTGGGGGAGGTTGAGCGGGCACCCGGTTCGTGCACTGCGCAATCGTGCCAGCTGCGTGGACCCTCACCCGCGGCCTGGCGCCGCACCCTCTCCCGCAAGCGGGAGAGGGGATGAACTGAGGTATTCGCGCGCATGATCGCACCGTTCTCCCTCGCACACGGTTTGTGCGGGAAGGCCGGGGAGAGGACTGCGCCACTCGCGCCGAAACATCCGCTACGCACCCCGGTGGCGGGGTGCACACCCGCGCAGTTTGCGGGAGAGGGTGCGGCTCTCAGGCCACGGGCGGGGACCCCGCCGGGTGAGGGCCCCACCACCACGCACTCACGCAC
>DATAAG010000878.1:0-11479 GCA_036260235.1 Longimicrobium sp. | reverse complement strand
TCCGGCGCGCGCTCCGCCTGCTCGCGCGGGGCGGCGGCGGACGACTCGCGCCCGCCGCACGCGGCCAGCGCGAGCGCGATCAGGGCCAGGGCGGGGCGCGTGCTCGTCTTCGTCATCTATCGTCAGCGTCCGTTCGAGGTTCGCAGGTCAGCCGGTTGAGTACCCTCTCCGCGCAACACGCGTTCCTGCCCGCCGTCACCACCGCCCGCTGGCGCCGCGTCCGGAGCTGGAGCCCCCGCTGGAGCGTCCGCCGCCGCCACCGGTCCATCCCCCGCCCGACGAGCTGCCGCCGCCGGAAAGCGAGCGGCGGGTGCTGCTGGGCCGCTGCAGGCGCGGCAGGACGACGACGTCCTCGTCGCGCCATCCGCAGTGGCGGCAGTCCTTCTCCACCCGCTCGCGGCCGGCGTGGTCGTACGTGGCGCGCTCCAGCACGGTCGTCGTCACGATCACCGTCCTGTAGCCGCACGACGGGCAGTTCCGCTTGCCGGAGAGCATGCTCTCGTACGGGCGCACGGTGTGGTGGCCGCAGCCGGTGCACTTCCACACGTCGTGATCCACCGACCCGAGCACCTCTTCCAGCTGGCGGCCGCTGTCCAGGTACACGTCGTCCGCGCCTTCGTCCAGCATCCGCATGGGCGCGCCGCACTCCCTGCAGTTGCGCTTGCGGTAGCGCAGGTACGACGACACCCCGATCCCCGCGCCGACGAGGATCACCAGCCCCACCACCCCGGCGATCACCTCCTCGTTGTCGCCCGTGCCGGCCGACGGCGCACCGTACGCGGTCTGCGGGGTGCCGTAGCCGGCCGCCGGCGGCGCCGTGGCGAATGCCGGGTCGCGGAACGACCCGGCAATGGCGCGAACGCCGTCCATCACCCCCGCCGTGTAGTCGCCGTCGCGAAAGCGGGGAACCATCCGCTCGTCCATGATGGCCTGCATCCGCGCGTCCTGGTGCGCGGGCACGCCGTCGCCCAGCTCGATGCGGGCGAACCGGTCCTCCACCGACACCATCACCAGCACGCCGTCCTGCGCTTGGCCGTATCCCAGCTTCCACTCGTTGTAGACGGCCGTGGCGAACGCCTCGGGAGTGGGGTCGCCGGTCTCGTAGCGGGCGATGTTCCTTACCGTCAGCACGCGCACCTCCACGCCCGGGTTCGTCCGCAGCGAGTCGAGGATGGCGCGCAGGCTGTCTGCCGCGGCGGGGGCGATGATGCCGGCCATGTCCGCGATGCCGCTGCCGGGCTCCGCCGGGTACTGCGCCGCGAGCGGAGCCGCGGTGAGGAGAGCGAGGACGAACGGCAGGGCGGCGCTCCGCAGGCGCTGGATCATCGTCATGGTGCCTCCCCCGTGGAGCGTGGCGAAGATGTGCAGCGGGCGGGGATTACCAGGAACGTGCCGCAGTGTTTCATCGTCACCCAAACCAGGAGCGTGGCGATGGACGGGCCGAAGGGAGTCGTGTGCGGACGGGCCTCAGGCCGGCGAGCGGCCGCGCGATCCGCCTCCCTCTCCGCGCCTCCCGTGTTCCCGGGCTACCACCGCCCGCTGGCGCCGCGTCCGGAGCTGCGTCCTCCCCCGGAGCCGCTCGATCCGCTGTCGTCGTCGCGGGTCCAGGTGGTCTCGTCCTCCCTCCAGCGGTCCCGGTCCTCCGGCACCCTGACGGGGCGCCTGGCGGGCTGGCGGACCACGTCCACGCGGCTCCATCCGCAGCAGGCACAGGTGGCGGTAACCTGCTCGCCGCCGTCGTACTCGGCCGTGGGCTCGCGCACCACGCTGGTGGTGGTGCGGACGGTCCGGTAGCCGCACTCCCTGCAGCGGTCCCACTCCGAGAGCTTCGGGTCGTGCCGGACGTCGTGGGCTCCGCACCCCGTGCAGCGCCACACGGCATGGCTCACCGAGCCCAGCTCCTCCTCCATCTGCTGGCCGGCGTCCAGGTGCGCGGCGGCGGCCCGCCCGTCCAGCCGAACCAGCGTTCCCCCGCAGCGCGTGCACCGGTTCTGCACGGAGCGCTGGTACAGGTAGGCGCCCGCCGCGGCCACCCCCGCGCCCGCGAGCAGGATGAGCAGCAGCGCGCCGCCGCTCAGCGCGAACTCGTCGTTGGGGTTGTCGTAGCTCGACGGGAGCGTGGGAACGGGCTCGGCCAGCGGCACCGGCGCCTGGACGGGCGGCGGCGCCGCTTCCGCGGCGGGTGCGCCGAACGCGGCGGCGATGGAGAGCACGCCCTCGCGCAGCGCGGCGCTCGCCTGTCCCTCCCGGATGCGGGGGATCATCACGCCGTCCACGACGTCGCGCATCCGCGCGTCCTGGTGGGCCGGGACGCCGTCTCCCAGCTCGATGCGCGCGAAGCGGTCGTCCATCGAAACCAGCACCAGCACGCCGTCCAGCGGATGCCCGGCTCCCACCCTCCAGCGGTTGTAGACGGACGTGGCGAACTGCTCCGGGGTGGCGGCGGGGTCGTGGCGGGCGATGCCCTGCACCGTCAGCACGCGCACGTCCACGCCGGGATCGCGCTGGAGGGCCTGGATGGCCGCCTGGATGCGCTCCGCGTCCGCGGGGGCGATGATGCCCGCCAGGTCGGCGATGCCGTTGCCGGGCTCCGCCGGGTACTGCGCGGTGACGGGCGCCGCGGCAAGGAGGGTGAGGATGAACGGCAGGGCGATGCTCCGCAGGTGCTGGATCATCGTCATGGGATCTCCCGCGTGGAGCGTGGCGAAGATGTGCAGCGGGCGGGGATTACGAGCGATGCGCCGCGTAGTTTCAACCGTCACCAGACGTGGGGGATGGTTCGGTGACAACAGAGTCGGCGGAGAGCCTGACTCCGCTGACTCCGTTGACTCCGTGTGAGGTCAATCTTTTCCGAAGGTCGCGGCTTCGGGGAGGCGCCAGATGGCGGGGGTGCCCAGCTCCACGCTGTTGCCGGCCGGATCGCGAAAGTAGAGCGACCGCCCGCCGCCGGGCCAGGTGTAGTCGCTCTCGATCTCCACGCCGCGCGCCTGCAGGTGCGCGCGCCACCCCTCCAGCTCCTCCGGGCGCATGGCGAAGCAGACGTGGCCGGCGCCCTCCGCGCCGTGGCCGGGAATGGCGCCGCCCTCGCGCGTCCGCTCCGGGTTGAAGACCAGGAACACCCGCCCGCCGCAGCGAAAGAAGACGTGCCGCCCCTCCACCCGGGCGATCACCTCCATCCCCAGCACGGTCGTGTAGAACCGCTCCGCCGCGTCCAGGTCGCCGGCGTAGACGCACGCCTCCAGGATCTCGCCAGCACGCATGGGCTCTCCCTCGCTCCGCGTCACGCGTCCGCGTTCACGACCAGCCGCTTCCACGCCAGCACGCCCGCGAGCAGGGACGCGAACATCCCCGCCACCCACGCGCCCCGCGCCCACGCGGGCCACGCCCCCGTGAGCCCCGCGTCCACCAGCGCGGCCATCGTCCCGGCCGCCGCGAAGCCGCCCAGCAGGAGGTACATCGTCCGCAGGGCGGTGCGCCGCCGGCGCTCGTCCCACTCTGCCCAGCTGTCCGCGATGACGTCCGCGGGCATGACGACGAACACCAGGAATGCGCAGATCAGGGTCACCATCCGTGCGGCCGGCGTGGGTCGGTGCGCCGCGGCGGGCGGCGCATGCACCCGTACGGGGGAGGCGCGCGCCGGGTTGCGGCCCCGATTCCCGCGCGCGCAGCAGCGGATCGCCGCCGTCCCGGGGATGCCGCGTCCACCGGATGATGCGGGCGAACGACGTCCGCGGCAAGCGCAGCCGGCGGCGGATGCGGGTCAGCCGGTCCGGCGTGGGGGGCCGGGCGGGTCGCGTCCACCACGCGGCGCAGGATGATGCCCATCCCCATGCAGACGGCCGGCGCCGCCAGCCGGGATTCTCATCCACCCCGATCCACGCCCACCGAGTACGGAAGAGAAGAGGGCCTCACACGGAGTCAACGGAGTCAACGGAGTCGACGGAGTCGACGGAGTCGACGGAGGGACTGCCCTGGACCCCGGTGACTCCGCGCGGGCCACGGTCGTTTCGCGGTCTGGTCTCAGTGCTGGGTCAGGATCACCCGCCAGGAGCGACCGCTGCTCACCCCGGAGCCGCTGAAGTTGTGCACCCGGATGGTCACCTGCCCGGCGGCGGAGACCCACGCGCCGGCGAGCTGCAGCCCCGCCTCCAAGCCGCCCAGCGGCGTCGCCTGCACGCTGTCTCCCGTCGTGGCGCCCGTGACGGCAACCGTCTGCTCCGCCGCCGCGCCGGCCGCGACGGTGCCGAAGTTGATGGTGGGCCGGTCGACGACGTGGCCGCTGACGATGTTGTACGTCCCGTTGATCCGCGCGCCGATCTCCGGGCCCACCCGGTTGCCGAAGATGTGGATGGCGGCCCGCTCCGCCGCCGTCACGCCGGACACGTCGATGGCGAAGTCGGTGGTGTTCGGCGCCGTGCGGCCGGTGCCGGCGTCGTTGTCGTTGGGGTCGTAGCCGTCGCGGATGCTGTTGAAGGCGATCACGATGTCCTGCGCCACGCGCGGCGGCGTGGCCGTGGAGCTGGAGATCACGGAGATGGCCGCGCTCCCCACCTCCGCGTCGCGCCCGATGGCGAACAGGGTGTTGTTCGCGATCACGATCCCCTTGGCATCGCGCGGAAAGACGTTGGCCTCTGTCTGGCCGAGGAACTTCACGTCCACCTGAATGCCCACCGTGAACGTCCTGCGCACGGTGTTGCCGATGATGGAGACGTCGTGCGCGTCGGTGACGCAGATGGCCGCGCGCTGCGCCGTGTTGGTGTAGCTCCCCTCCAGCGTGTTCCCCGACACGGTGACGCCCACGCTGCCGTTGTAGACCCAGATCCCCCGCCCGGCCCAGTCGTGCACCGTGTTGCCGGACACCGTGACGTCGGTGGCGCGGACGTGAATGGCGCTGTTGCGCATGCCGCGCAGCGTGTTGCCGCTCACCGTCACGTCGCGGGGACCCTTGCCGTTCACGATGATCCCCCACTCGCAGCTCTCGACGTGGTTCGCCTGGATGGTGATGTCGCGGATGGTCATGCCCGCCACGTCGGGCTCCAGGTCGATGGCGCTCCCCGGGTTGGTGCCGTCGATGTTGCGGATGGTGTTGTCGCGGATGGTCACCCGCTCCGCGCAGATGGGGGAGATGCCGCTCCGCTCCACGTTGTCGATGTACAGCCCCTCCACCACGCCGTCGCGGCAGGGAACGGCAGGCGACTGGCTGGCGTAGGCCAGCACCACCGCGTCGCCGCCCAGCCCGCCGGCGTTCTGCCCCGTGTTGGCCGGCATGTTGACGATCCGCAGTCCGCGGACGGCGAAGCGCTGCACGGACTTCAGCAAGACCCCGAAGATCCGCCCGCCCGCGTTGTTCGCGCGCTGCCCGTCCAGGGTTCCCGTCCCTTCGATCACGACGTCCTGCTGCTCCACCGCCTCGAACACCCCTCGCGACAGCCAGTTGCCGGTCTGCGCCCGGACCGTGGCGCCGGGCATGATCACCACGCGCACACCGGACTTTACCTGGATGGGGACGCGCGTGGTGGTGTTGTTGGGATTGCCGGTGAGGTAGGTGCCGTCGACGATGACCACCGTTCCGCCGCCGGCCCCGCTGGCGGCGTCGATGGCGGCCTGGATGGCGCTGGTGTCGTCCGTGGTGCCGTCGCCCTTGGCGCCACCCGCGAAGTCGGTGTGGCGCACGTCGAAGACCAGCGTACCGTTGTCCATGGTGGTGTCTCCGTGTGGCGGTGTGTTGGCGGGCTGCCGGTACCGCGGAGCGCCCGGACGCCGCGGGATGCGCCCTGGAACGAGGATGGGTGCGGGTGAGGCTGCCGCTGTGCGGCGTCACGGAAGCAGGGACGCCGCCGGGGGATACGTTGGCGTACCATCGCGCCCACGAAAAAGCTCCACCCGCCCCTCGATGGGCAGGTGGAGCACAGGGCGGCGAAGCTCCGCGGCTCAGCTGCCGCAGGCGCGCAGCAGCAGGACCGGCCCGCCGAGCAGCACGGCGAGCGCGCCCGCCCGGGCGAGCCGCCCTCGCCGCTCCAGCGTGCCCACGCAGCGGTCGCACCAGGCGCCCGTGTACGGCCGCGCGCCGGGGTAGTGCTGCGTGTGCCCCGGCGCGCCGCACACCTCGCAGCGGCCGCAGAAGCCGGGCGGCAGGGTGCCGTCCCATCCGCCCGTCGAGCCGTCGTCCCGCACGCGGCAGTAGCAGGTGCGCTCGCTCGCCATCCCTACGCGGCGGCGCTGCCGAAGAAGGAGGGGGCGCGATACACCTCCGCGCCGGGCACGTCCCGGATGGGGCGGTAGAACCTGCGCTGCCCCAGCTCCAGCACGATGCCGATGCGGGTGCCGGGGAGCTGGACGCGCTCGATCACCCGTTCCACCAGCCGCTGCGACGAGTTGCCGGGCACCAGCTGGTTGGCGCTCCAGCCGGGCACCAGCGCCAGGACGAAGACCGGCTTCTCCGGGAAGTGCGCCACCTCCTTGCGCACCAGGTACGCCGCCTTCACGCCGGGGACGGCCACCTGCGCGCGGAGCTCCGCCAGCGCGTCGGCGTCCAGCCCGTGCGGGATGAAGCGGTCGGTGGGCTGCAGCGCCTCGGTGGTGCGCTCCGCCTGCGCGTCCGCGATCATCCGGTGGTAGTCGGCGATGCGGCCGCCGTACGCCTTCGCCTCGTCGTCGCGGCCCAGGCGCTCCAGCAGCCCCATGGCCACGGCGCAGGCGGCGGGGGTGAACTCGTGGTCCATCGCCATCGCCCGCTCCAGGTGCGGGAGCGCGGCCTCGTCGTTGTCCGCCGCGAGAGAGCGCCCCAGCAGGTAGTGCAGGTAGCCGTCCTCCTGCTCCGCGTCCAGCAGCGCGCGCGCCATCGGCACGGCCACCGTTTCGCCGTGCAGCTCCGCCGTGAGCCAGACGCGGTCGGCCTGCTCCCGGGGCGTCAGCGGCTCCGTCCGCGCCTCCAGCTCCGCCAGCTGCTTCGACAGCTCGATGGCGCGGCGGTGCTGGTCCAGCCAGTACGGCCCCACGGCGCGGCGCCAGTCGCTGGTCAGCCGGTGGGCCAGGGGGCGCAGCCGCGCGCCCAGCAGCGCCTCCGCCGCGCTCCGTTCGAAGGCGGGGGGCATGGCGGGCTCCAGCCCCAGCGCCGCCAGCCGCTCGCGGAGCGCCGGGTGCGTGTCCCAGACGTAGGTGGTCTGCGCCGCCGCCTCGTCCAGCCACTGCTGCGCCTTCGCGTGCTCGTGCGCGGTGCGGACGGCGTCCATCAGCTGCGCGTGCACCCCGGTGGGCGGCTCCATCTCCTGCACCGTGCGCGCGAAGACGTCGGGCCAAAAGGCGCGCTGCAGGTAGCGCCCCGCCACCTCGCTGCGGCAGAGCGACGGGCCGGACGCGCCGCGGCTCACCTCCTCGGCCATGCGGTCCGCCTCGAACTCGTTCTCGCGCCGCAGCACGGCGGTGTACGCCTCGAAGTACGGCGCGTACCAGTGAAAGAAGCGGTTGAAGAGCGACTGGGCCCAGTGGTTCTTGCGGTCCAGCTCCTCCATCAGCCGCAGCCAGGTGGTGTGCACCCGCGCGATCCAGGCGTTGAAGCGGCCGTGCGCGCGCGACACGTGGCCGAACTCGTGGGCCAGCACGGCGCGGTACTCCTCCGGCGGCATGCTGGCCATGTACGGCAGCCCCAGCAGCAGGTAGGTGCGGTACCAGCCCAGGATGCCCAGCCGCGGGTACTGGTTCACCCCCGCGTTGTAGTCGTCGGTGATCAGCACGCGCTGCACCCGCGGCGCCTTCATGGCGCGGCGCACGTGCTCGATCTCCGCCATCAGCGCCGGCGCCTCGCCGGGGCGCAGGGGCAAGCCCTCCGGCGGGGTGAAGCGCACCCACAGCGACCTGCCGATCATCCAGGCCAGCACGGCCAGGGGGATGACGGCCTTGAAGGCGATGGCGGCGCCCACGTTGTTCAGGATGATCCACGTGGCGCCGGCCACGAACAGGCCCAGCACGGCGAGCGCGGCGAACAGGTACAGGTAGCCCAGCACCGCCAGCCCGGCCACGCGGGCGCGGTACATCCGCGGGTGCAGCCGGGCGTACTCCGTGAGGCGCGCGACGAGGGCGTCGTAGTTGGGGGAAGACATCAGGGGTCCTGCGGTGGTTCGGTTCAGAAGGTGATTTCCAGCCTGGCGTTCGCCGCGGCCACGCACGCGGCCTCAGGAAACCCAGTCCTGTGCCCGGCCCGTGATGGTCCATCCATTCCCGCGGCGGGCCAGGAGCACGTACTCCCCGGAGCCGCAGAGCGGGCATGCGGTGGTGACGTAGACGAGCGCCTGCGTGCCGTCGCTCGCGTAGCCCACGCGCGACAGCAGGATCACGCCCGCGTTGCCGGGATGCCGTTCGTCGAGCGCGGCCCATCCGTTCCGCCGCCCCGCGAACGCCCTCCATTCTTCGCGGCTCATCCAGACGATGCTGGAGTCTCCGAGATCCGGCACCGGCGTCTCCATCCGGTGTCTCGCGAGGAACGAACGGATCGTGCTCCCGTCCAGTCCCGGCAGAGCGTCGGCGTGCATCGCGATCCGCTCCGCGACGTCGCCCATGGACTCCAGCGGCCCGGCGGTGCTGCGCTGCACGATCCGCGACTGGGTGGAGGCCAGCACCACCCGGTAGATGGCTGCGTCGTGCTGATCCATGGCCGCAGCGGGGCCCCCGCCGCCGTGGCGGCAGGCCGCGAGCGCGAGCAGGACCGACGCGCGAAGTGCCCGGGAGAGGTGCACGGTGGTTAGCCGGTCAGCGATCAGGGCGCGGCGCCGGCCGCGCCGCGCAGATGGCGGATCACGCCGTCCAGGTGCGCGCGGCAGCCGGCGTCCGCCAGGGCGCGGTACTGCTCCAGCACGCCGATGCGCCAGCGCAGGTGCTCCGCGAAGCCGCGGGTGGCGTCGCGCACCTGGCCGTCACGAACCTGGAGGATCCTGACCGGATCGAGAAGGTGCAGCGTGAGCGGCGCGAAGGCGTCCATGCCGTACTTGAAGTTCGCGCGGTCGAAGGAGGCCACCCGCCGCGCGTACTCCTGCGCCGCCGCCTGCTTGACGGCGTCCGGCATCGGCGCTTCCTCGCACGCCGGCGTCTCCACGTGCTGCTCGCCCGCGTGGCCGCTGTCGATCAGCTCGGGCGCGCCGTCGCCGTCCAGGTCCAGCAGCGTGGTGTAGTCGTTCCCGCTGCGGTACGCCAGCGAGAGCGCGGAGTCCGCCGCCCCGCTCCCGCCCGCACGGTTGGCGAAGAGGTACGTCTGGAAGACGTCCTCCTCGCCGGAGGTGAAGAAGAGGTCCGGGTCGCGGTCGGCGTCCACGTCCAGCCAGACGAGCTCGTGCGGGCGAAAGTCGCCGCGGTGGTCGTGCGTCCACAGCACGCGCCCGTCCTCCGCCGTCCAGAGCGCCGCCGTGTAGCCGTACGCGTCGTCGCGCCCCGGCGTGTGGTAGCTCAGGATGCCGGAGCGGTACGCCGTCCCCGGCACCGCCGCCGCCTCCACCAGCGCCACCGTCGCCCCCGCATACCGCTCCCCCACCGCCGCCACCGCCGCAGAGTCGGGATGCGTGCGGGACTCGGCGGCGACGGTGCGGGCGGTCTGATCGGGAGCGCGATCCTCTCCGCTGCACGCCGTGCCGACAACGAATAGCGTCACGGTCGAGACGCGCACTGCCCTGCGTAGTCCGCGCACCGTCACTCTCACGATCCTGGCCGAAGTCAAATTGTACGAGGGAAGTCGCGAGTGCCCAACTCCTCACTCGCAGGGCAGATCGACGCGTCCCCGCGAACCGCATCCGGTCGGGGAAAGTCCGCCAGCACGCCGCGGGTGGGATCTTGTCGGGCGCCGAGCACGCCGGTCTTCTCCACCGGGTCCACGCCGCGCGGCCGTGGAAGACACGCCGGCGGCGGTGTAGAGCGGTGTCTTGCCCGCCCTGGTGCCGGATGCACCGCTCCGCCACCTGCCGGAACCGCTCCTCGTGCGCGGTGGGCTCGGCTCCGCCGCGCCGGGCGCGCTCAGGGGACGGCGGAGACGCGCGTGGGAACGGGGCTGTCCTCGCGCGAGCCGTTGCCCAGAAGGCCCCAGTATCCCCTTCCCCAGCAGAAGACGCTGCCGTCGCCGGTGGTGGCGCAGGCGTGCTCCCGCCCGGCCTGGATCGAACGGAACACGTGCCCGCCCGCCACCCGCGTGGGCACGCCGCTGGCTGCGTCGGCCCCGCCGTTGCCCAGCTTTCCGTCCTCGTCGCTCCCCCAGCACCACGCCGCGCCCGCCGCGTCCAGCGCGCAGGTGAACGAGTACCCCGCGTCGATGGCCACGAACCGCCGGCCGCCCACCACCGGCTCCGGAACGGAGTCGCCGTCGAGCTCCGTGCTGCCCCGGCCCAGCCCGCCGTCGTCGCTGAGCCCCCAGCAGTAGGCCTGGCCGTCCACCGCCAGCCCGCACTGGTGCTCCCATCCCGCCGTGATGGTGGTGAAGACGGGCGCCTGCGGCACCCTCCTGGGAACGTCGGAAAGATAGGCCCCCCAGCAGAACGCCTCGTCCGCGGTGGTGATGCCGCAGGTGCGCACATCGCCGGCCGCAAGCTGCTTCCACGTGCGGCCGCCCGCCACCGGCGCCGGCGCGTGGTGGTCCCTTCCCGTGCCCGTGCCCAGCTCGCCCCAGGCGTTGCGGCCCCAGCAGTACGCGGTGCCCTGCCCGTCCAGGGCGCAGCTGTGGGATCCCCCCAGCGCAAGCTGCGTGAACTGGTGTCCCCCGACGACCTGTTCCGGTTCCCGGATGGTGAGCTGGCTGCTGGTGCCCGTGCCCAGCTGGCCGGAGTAGTTGTGTCCCCAGCACCAGGTGGGCCCGGCGGTGGTGATGCCGCAGGTGGCCATGTGCCCGGTGGCCAGGGCGGCGAACGTCAGCCCCGCGCGCAGCGGCATGGGCGTGGTGTTGCACTCCGCGAACGGGCAGCCGTCGTAGGTGTCGGTTCCCGTGAACTCGTTGAAGTTGCTTCCCCAGCAGTACGCCTTCCCGGCCGACGTGAGGGCGCAGTTGTGACCCTCTCCCGCCGAAACGGACGCCAGGCTGCTGGAGGTGACGCCCTCGATCTGCACCGAGCCCGACTGCACGGGCTCCCATCCCACCGTCGCCTCCACCGTCACCACCCCCGGCGCCACCATCCGCCCGATCGCCCGGGCGCTGTCCACCACCGTCAGCGTCATGGCGCTCCCCTCCACCGACCAGGAGACCGGCGCCCAGCGCAGCGCGCCGTCCGCGCTTCGGCCAACAGCCGAGAACACGATGGAGTCGCCCACCATGGCGCGCAGGCGGAAGGGCATGACCTCCACGTAGATGATGTCGTGGATGACGCGGACGACCACCGTGTCCGCCAGCGGACCCGCCTGCGCCACCACCCGCGCGCGCCCGGGATAGGCGGGGTCGATGCGGGCGTTGCCGCCGCCCAGCGACTCCACGGAAGCGTACTGCGGCTCCAGCGACGTCCACGCGATGTTCAGC
>DATAAG010000877.1:0-26613 GCA_036260235.1 Longimicrobium sp. | reverse complement strand
ATCACTCCATCACTCCATCACTCCATCACCCCCCACCGCTCGTCCTCTCCGCCGCGCCGCTCGTCCCGCGCCGCCGCGCCTTCGGCCCCCGCCGTTCAAACTCCGCGCGCGTGGACGGCATCTTACGGCCCGTGCGACCTTCGCGGAGCGCATCCGCGCGCACGCGCCCCCACGCGGGGCACCTACCACGGAGCATGGAGCATCGCCGCATGATGCGCAGTGCATTTGCCCTCGCCGCCGCGCTGGCGCTGGCCCTCCCGGCCGCCGCCCAGCAGCCCGCCGAGGGCGCCGCCCCGGGCGCCGGCTCGGGCGCCCGGCGCCTGGCCCGCGCCGAGCGGACCACGCAGCCCCCGCAGATCGACGGCGTGCTGGACGACGCCGCCTGGCAGCAGGCACAGCCGCTCACGGAGTTCATCCAGCGCGGGCCCAACCCCGGCGCCCCGGCCACCCTCCCCACCGAGGCGCGCATCCTGTACGACGACGGCGCCGTGTACGTGGGCGTTCGCCTGCACGACCCCGCGCCGGACTCGCTGCAGACGCCGCTGGGCCGCCGCGACCTCACCGGCATCGCGTCCGAGTGGGTGCACGTGATGGTGGACAGCTACAACGACAAGCGCACCGCCTTCCGCTTCTCCGTCAACCCGCGCGGGGTGCAGAAGGACGCCTTCCACTCCAACGACACCAACGAGGACCTGGGCTGGGACGCCGTGTGGGAGTCCGCCGCGCGGGTGGATAGCGCCGGGTGGACGGCGGAGTACCGCATTCCCCTCTCGCAGCTGCGCTACAGCGGCACGGAGGGGGAGCAGACGTGGGGAATCCAGGTCTCGCGCGAGATCGCGCGCCGCAGCGAGATCGTCGACTGGAGCCAGATCCGCCCCGACCGCAACGGCTTCGTCTCGCAGTTCGGCGAGGTGGCGGGGATCCGCGGGCTGCGCACCGCGCGGCGGCTGGAGGTCATCCCCTACACCATGGCCCGCGTGACGCGCGAGCCGGGCACGGCGGAGAACCCGTTCTGGAACCGCAACGACCCGTTCGGCTCCGCCGGGGCGGACGTGCGCTACGGGATCACCCCGGACCTCACGCTCACCGCCACCATCAACCCCGACTTCGGCCAGGTGGAGGCGGACCCCTCGCAGGTGAACCTCTCCGCGTTCGAGACCTTCTTCGCGGAGCGGCGCCCCTTCTTCACCGAGGGGTCCGACATCTTCAACTTCAACGTGCGCTTTCCCTACGCCATCCGCGGGGCGCAGTTCGGCAACGACCAGCCCTTCTACTCGCGCCGCCTGGGCCGCACGCCCCAGGGCCGCGCCCCCGGCGACGCGCTGTTCGCGGACGCGCCGGAGGCCACCACCATCCTGGGCGCGGCCAAGCTGTCGGGAAAGACGCGCAGCGGCTGGTCCATCGGCCTGCTGGACGCCGTCACCGCGCGCGAGGAGGTGCGCTACGCCACCCCGGGCGGCCGCGCCGAGACGGTGGTGGAGCCCGCCACCAACTACGCGGTGGGGCGGGTGATCAAGGACTTCCGCGGCGGCGGCAGCGCGGTGGGCGGCATCTTCACCGCCACCCACCGCGACCTGGAGGGGGCGGACGCGCTCTCCTGGCTTCCCTCGCAGGCGTACCTGGCCGGCCTGGACGCGCGGCACCGCTTCGGCGGCAACAACTACGAGGTGGAGGGCGCCGTCGTGGGCACGCACGTGCGCGGCAGCGCGGACGCCATCGCCGGCATCCAGACGCGCGCGGGGCACTACTTCCAGCGCCCGGACGCGGACCACCTGGAGCTCGACCCGGACGCCACCACGCTGAGCGGGTGGATGGGGCGGGCCAGCCTCCAGAAGATCGGCGGCGGGCACTGGCGGGCGGGGGCGTACGCGCACGCCCGCTCGCCGGGGCTGGAGATGAACGACCTTGGCTACGTGCGCAACGCCGACTGGGCGCTGGTGGGCGGGCGGGTGGGGTACGTGGAGTTCCGTCCCGGCAAGGTGTTCCGCAACTGGAACGTGGGGCTGGACGCGTGGAACGGGTGGAGCTTCGGCGGCGAGCGGCTGGCCACCGGCTTCCACGCCGGCGGGTTCGCGCAGTGGCTGAACAACTGGGGCTCCTGGTTCGACGTGAACCACGAGTTCGAGGCGCTGCGGGCGGACGTGCTGCGCGGCGGCCCCAGCTTCGTGGGTCCCGCCTACACCAACTTCAACGTCGGCTTCTTCAGCGACGGCCGGCGCCGCGTGCAGGCGGAGGCGTGGGGCGGCATGTGGAACGAGTGGGGCACCACCGGCGGCGGGTACTGGGCGGGAAGCAACCTCAACTTCCGCCCCAGCTCACGGGTGCGGCTGTCGGTGGGGCCGGGCATCAACTACAGCCACGATCCGTGGATCTACGTGGCCGAGGGGCGGGTGGGCGACGACCGGCACTACGTGTTCGGCGACATCCGCAACCGCTCCGTCTTCCTGAGCACGCGCCTGAACTACGCGTTCACGTCTAAGCTGACGCTGGAGTTCTATGCGCAGCCGTTCGTGGCCGCGGGCGAGTACTCGCAGTTCAAGGAGGTGACGGACGGGCACGCCGAGCGCTTCGACGACCGCTTTCGCGTCTACGCCGTGGGCACGGAGATCGACGACGGCGAGCCGCAGCAGTACGGCGTGCGCCTGGACGGCGCGGGCGACCCGGACTTCACCTTCCGCAACCCGGACTTCAACTTCAAGGAGCTGCGCACCAACGCGGTGCTGCGGTGGGAGTACCGGCCCGGGTCGGCGCTCTTCGTGGTGTGGAGCCACGGGCGCAGCCACTTCGTGCAGGACGGCAGCTTCGGCGTGCGCCGCGACTTCGGCCGGCTGCTCGACGATTCGCTCGCGCCGCCCACGAACGTGCTGGCGATCAAGCTGAACTACTGGCTGAACCTCTGAACGGCGAGGGGACAGGTTACAGGGAATAGGGAATAGGGAATAGGGAATAGCCAGCGAAGGCCCCGCTCCGGCGCGCTGCCGGGGCGGGGCCTGTTGCTGGTGGTGACCCGATTCCAATGCGCTCCGCCTCGCGCGTCCAGATCTCCGCGAGGTTGCCGCCGCCCTCGATCACCAGCCAGCGCACCTCCGGCAGCTCGCGCAGCGTGCCGTGCACCGCCCGGCGCAGCCGCGCCGCTGTCCCGAAGTTCTGCGACCGGTACCACCGCAGGCGCCCGTCGCCCCCGTACAGCGCCAGCCCCGTGCGCAGCCCCAGATCCACCGCCAGCAGGCTTCCCATCCCCGCGCGCCGGAGCAAGACGCCTGCCCTGAAACCAGATCCAGATCCTGAAAAGAGATAGTCTCACACGGAGTCAACGGAGTTAACGGAGTCCATCCCTCCGTTGACTCCGTTGACTCCGTGTGAGGCCATTCTTTTCGAGGGTCACGTATAGAACGTGCCTTCCATGGGAGCGGGAGACTACTCGGCAGCGTTCTTCCAGCGCAGCTGGAACTCCAGCTCCTGCGTGCCGCCGGAGCGCTCGTGCTCCACGTTGAACTCGGCGTCGGCGGGGATCTTCAGGCGCTCGCCGGCCACCTGGATGGTGAACGCCCTGCCGGTCTCGATGGAGTCCGCCAGGCGGCGCAGCTTGGCCGCGAACTGCGTGCGGGTGTAGACCTTCTCGAGGTCGCGATCTTCTGCCATGGAATCTCGGCGCGATGGGGTGCGATACGGTACCACAGTGGTTCGCAGGATAACCATCGCCCGTCCGCCGGTGCAAGGCAGGTGCGGGGCCACGCACTCTCGCACCCTTCAAGCCCTGCGCACGCTTCCTGCTCTCCTCTTGCTGGTACGGGCATCCACCGACACGATCCACAGATCAGAACCATCCCACGCATGGCACTCTCGCTGCGCCCCGAGCACCTGAAGCGCTACCGCGACCTGGCGCGGCTGATGATGCGGTACGGACGCAGCGACCTGGTGCGCTCCGCCGGACTGGACGGCGCGCTGGAAGAGGGCGCCGATCCCGACACCGCCCACCAGCCCGCCGAGGCCGAGCAGCTGACGGCGGACCTGGAGAAGATGGGGCCCACCTTCATCAAGCTGGGCCAGCTCCTCTCCACCCGCCCGGACCTCATCCCCCCCGCCTACGCCGACGCGCTCAGCCGCCTGCAGGACAAGGTGGAGCCGTTCGACGGCGAGGAGGCGGAGCGCATCGTCAGCGAAGAGCTGGGGGTGCGCACCTCCAAGGCGTTCCAGGAGTTCGAGCGCACGCCCATCGCCGCGGCGTCGCTGGGGCAGGTGCACCGGGCCGTGCTGCGCGACGGGCGCACGGTCGCCGTGAAGGTGCAGCGCCCCGGCATCCGCGAGCAGATCGTGCAGGACCTGGACGCGCTGGGCGAGGTGGTGGACTTCATGGACCGGCACACGAAAGCGGGCCGCCAGTACGAGCCCGCCCGCGTGCTGGAGGAGTTCCGCCGCACCCTCCTTTCCGAGCTGGACTACACGCGCGAGGCGCGCAACATGTCGCAGCTGGACGCCAACCTGGCGGAGTTCCAGCGCATCATCGTCCCGCGCCCGGTGGAGGACTACAGCACCGGCCGCGTGCTGACCATGGAGTACGTGCGCGGCCGCAAGATCACCAGGCTGAGCCCGCTGGCGCGGATGGAGGCGGACGGCCGCGCCCTCTCCGAGGAGCTGTTCCGCGCCTACCTCAAGCAGATCCTGGTGGACGGGTTCTTCCACGCGGACCCGCACCCGGGAAACGTCTTCCTCACCGAGGACGGGCGCCTGGCGCTGCTGGACGTGGGGATGGTGGGGACGCTGAGCCCGGACCTGCAGCAGCAGCTGCTGCGGCTGGTGCTGGCCATCAGCGACGGCCGCGGCGACGAGGCGGCGGAGATCACCATCCAGGTGGGCGAGACGCGCGGCCACTTCGACGAGGCCGCCTTTACCGCCAGCGTGAAGACGCTGGTGGCCGACTTCACCAACGCCGCCAACGCGCAGGACATCCAGGTGGGGCGGGTGATGCTGGAGGTGACCCGCAGCGCCGCGGAGAACGGCATCCGCCTGCCGGTGGAGATGACCATGCTGGGGCGGGCGCTGCTGGCGCTGGACCAGGTGGGGCGCACGCTGGACCCGGAGTTCGATCCCAACACCGCCATCCGCAGCAACGCGTCGGACCTCATGCGCCGGCGGATGATGAAGAGCCTTTCGCCCAGCCGCATGTTCACCGACCTGCTGGAGATGAACGAGCTGGTGCAGAAGCTTCCCGGGCGCCTGAACCGCGTGCTGGAGGCGGTGACGGAGGAAGGGCTGGAGGTGAAGGTGCGGGTGGTGGAGGACGCGTGGCTGCTGGAGGGGATGCAGAAGATGTCCAACCGCATCTCCATGGGCATCGTGGTGGCCGCGCTCATCGTCTCCTCGGCGATGATGATGCGGGTGCAGACGCGGTTCACCATCTTCGGCTATCCCGGCGTGGCGATGCTCTTCTTCCTGGCCGCCGCGCTGCTGGGCTTCGTGCTGGTGCTCGACATCCTGCTCCACGACATCCGCCACCGCGACCTCAAGAAATGAGGGAGGCTTCTGAACCCCGCTCAGGTGATCAGCCCCTGCTTTCTCGCCCGTTCTGTATCCAGCACCACAGTGGATGCGGGACGGACGTTGAAGCTTTTCACCGCCGATCTCATCACCTGCGTGAATTTGTCCTGCAGCGGCACAAGCCAGCTCTCCTCCGCAGTGCTCACCACGAGAACGAACTTGAAGCCGATGGCCCGGAGGTCCGGCGTTCTCAAGCCTTCCGGAAGTTCATCTGCGGCATCGCCATCCCTGCCGAGGCGCGCGCCAAGGAAAAGCAGTAGCGCGTTGAGCATCTTCTCGCGGACTTCTGCGAAATACTCGTCGAACCGTGGCTGGCTGCCCTGCTGGGGAGCGCTGGTCTTGGCTTCGACGCAGAACAGGTTCGAAACCCCACCCTTTCCGGGACGGAGGAGGATGAACTCCACCATCTTCACCCCTTCTCCCAGGCTGGCGTAGAGCGCGCTCTGCTCCACCGGAAAGCACTTGTCCTCGTCGAATGGCCCGAAGGCCAGGCCGGACTCATGGATGGTGACCGGGCTCATCGAAGGGCGAGTTCTACCTCCTGCTCGTACAGCCGGACGGATTCAGCGACGATCGCGTTCTCCGGCAGCCCGTCCCGCAGGTCCGCCAAGTGCCAGCCCTCGCCATCGTGCGCAGCGAGGGGAATGGACTGCTCGTGCTGCTGGGCAATGAGATAGAGCTTTTTGAGTACGAAGTACGAGTGTGTGGCAATGAAGATCTGGATGCCGCGGCCGGAGAGCGTCGCGAGGATATCCAGAAACTGCACGATCGCACTGGGGTGTAGCGCAGCCTCCGGCTCGTCGATGAAGATGATGGAGTCCGGGGTGAGGTAGCGGTTACCCAGCAGCATGTCCAGGATGGCGATCTTCTTGATTCCCTCCGCCGTTACTTCGATGCCGAACCAAGCCCGCCCTTTACGAAACATCCATCGCTTCGCCCTTTCGTCGTACTCGGCCCGACCACCGATAATTGCCTCCAGACGTTCGCGAGACTGCGCGAACTCTTCGTAGTTCCTGCCCTTCTGGCGATTGATCTGTAACGCTCTGGCCAGATCCAGGTATGTGTCGTCGAAACCGAACACACGGTCGACTTCGCGCGACTTGAGGATCACGTCGAGCAGCGAAAGCACCTCCTTGGCAGGCAGGAACACGGAGTTGGCGGTTCGCTGCGGGACCGTGCTCTGGAGATTGGAAATCGCGCGGCTGGTGTCCTTGCCAAAGCTGTAGGTGAAGCGCCCGCGGCTCATTTCCATCGTGAAGTGTAGCGGACCGTCTGCGCCCTTCTGCACCAGTTCGCCGATTTTCTCTACCTGGAACGTCCAGTACAGCTTGTCGAACAGAACCGTCTCCAGAGAACGCGGATCATGACCCCGACCGGCCTCTTCCAGGGCACGGACAGCCGCGTAGAGTGCCTTGAGCAGGAACGTCTTACCGCTGCCGTTTTCCCCGATGACGGCATTCATGCGTCCCAGGCCCATCCATCTCAGACTGCCGACGGGTCCGTAACGCGCCACCGAAACACTCGTGAGCATCGGATTGGGTTCCCTGTGCAGGAGGCAACTTCGTTCTTGGTAACATGCGCCCACGCTTCCCCTTCAGCAACCGCAGTCGCGGTATGCAGGCGACCTGTCCGCAGGGGTTCAAGGCTGATGCCGGCGTGATACTCGCATCCCCAACCAAACGTAAACGCCGCCCGGTGAGAGGCGGCGCTCGTCGTCATCCCCGATCTTGCTGCCGTCACCCGGGCCGGTTCGGGTTGTTCTCCCGGCCCTTGCCCTTGCCGGGACGCTCGGTGGGCCCGGGAACGGCAGCGGGCGGGCCGCCCTGTCCGCGTCCCCGCCCACGCACGCCGTTCTGCTGCCCCTGCCCGCGGCCGGGCGGGTCGCTACCGCGCCCCCGCTCCGCCGACCCCTCGCCGGGAAGCCGGCGCAGCGCCTCCGGTCCCCGCTGCAGCGCCGCCGTCACCCGCTCCAGCGCCCGCTCGGAGCTTTCCCCGTCCCGCACCAGCTGCGTGAGGATGGCGATGGCCATCTCCCGGCGGTCGGCCGGGGCGGCGACCGTCAGCCGGCCCAGCACCTCCGGCGAGACGCCCGCCTCGATGGCGTCCGCGCCCACGGAAAGGTCCGCCTGCGTCACCGGTGCGTTGCGCGGAGCCCCCCCCATCGCCTCGCGGGCGCGGGAGAGCGAGGTCAGCCGCCGCTCCACCGCCGCCGCAATGCGGTCCATCGGCACGCCCTTGGCGCGGCCCTCGGCCACCTTGCTGTTCAGCAGCGCGACCGGAATGCCGGCCTGCTCCGCCTGCCGGCGCGCCGCGTCGATGCGCTGCTGCGGGTCCTGCGCGTGCGCCGCGGCGGGGAACGCCGCCAGCGCCAGCCACAGGACCACGAGAGCTCGGAACATCGTCAATCCACCCCGTTGGGTCGTCGTTCCTTCCCTTCCGCGCCTCTTGACGATGCGCGCGCCTCCCCCGTCACTCACGGCACCACCAGCACCGCCGAGCGCCCGCCGAATCCATCGTCCACGCTGGGCACGCCCTGCGGCACCATCACCGTGCCGTCCGCCAGGCGGTAGGCGTAGTGGTGCGCGCCGGGCTGCACCCGCACCCGCGCCACCCACTCGCGCCCCTCCGGCGACATGGCCACCGGCTGCCACCCGCTGAAGTCGCCCATCACCATGGGCGGCTGCGCGTGCTCCGCCAGCGGCAGGCGAAAGACCGCCCACCCGCCGGAGACCTGCGGCAGCAGCCGCGCGGGCGCCGCCTCCGCGGGACGTCGCCCCAGCGAGCGGCTGAGCGAGAGGCTCCAGGTGCGCCGCGGCGTGCTCCAGTACAGGGGATCGAACGGCTCCTGCCGCAGGCTGGCCTGCACCTCCGTGCGGTCCAGCACGCGCACCCGCACGCCCAGGCCGTACGCGGCCGCGGGCTCCGGCTGCTGGTCCGCGAGCCACGCCCCCGCGTACGCCCACGCCCCGCCCCAGGGGCTGCGCAGCTCCGCGCTGCCGCCGGCGTACGGCCAGCCGCCGCCCTCGCCCCGCAGCAGGCGCGCGTCGCCGCCCACCGTCACGCCCTCGGCGACGAGCAGCGACAGGCGCGCGGCGGAGTCGTGGAAGCCGCGGGTGTCGGTGGAGTCGCCAACGGCGTCCACCGCGCCGGAGAACCCGGAGCTGATCTCGGCGGAAACGGGCCCGCGGCGCCAGGCCAGGGTGGGAAGGAGCTCGACCGTCCCGCCGGAGCCGGCGGGGTTGGGGCCGGACGAGCCGTAGGCGTATCCGTGCCCCGCGGCGGAAAGGCCCAGCTGCAGCAGGCCACGCCGGACGCCCAGCCAGGCGCCCGCCCCGCCCGCGCCCCAGCCGGGCCCGTCACCCTCGATGGGCGCGCCGCCGGCGAGGTATCCCCACCCCGCGCCGCCGCCCTCGTACGCCACGCCCAGGGAGGCGGAGGTGGTGCTGACGCGGGCGGAGACGGGGTCGTGGGTGGCGCGCCCGGCGGCGGCCTCCACGGTCCACTGCGCCGGCACCGCGCCCGGGGCCAGCAGCAGGACGGCCCAGGCGCGCAGAAGGATCCGGCCGGCCCTCACGCGGAGGCGCCCGGCGGGGGCAGCGAGATGCGGCTGTTGGTGCCGCCGAAGCTGTCGTCCACCTGCTGCGGCGCGTGCGGGTCGGGCATCCAGCGGGAACCGTCCACCACGAAGACGTAGTCGTGCACGCCGGGCTGCAGCGGCACCAGGGCCGTCCACACCCCCGGTTCCGTCTCTTGCAGCGGGAGCGACGGCTGCCATCCCGTGAACGTCCCGGCCAGCGCCACCTGCCGGGCCTGCGGCGCCTCCAGCCGGAACTGGACGTAGACCACCGGCGCCGCCGTTCCGGGCGCGGGCGCGGTCACCGCCACCGGCGCGGGCGCGTCCCGGTCCATCGCGGGAAGGACGACCAGCGCCGCCACCGCCGCGAACGCCGCCCCGGCCACCCCGTACGCCGGGCGCAGGGTGAGGCGCACCGGCCGCGGGCTCCACAGCCAGTCCAGCGCCGCGCGCCAGGCGGGGACGCGCGCGGGCGTCCGCGGCGGGAGCGCGGCCATCACGCGCGCGGACAGGTCCGGCGCGGGAACGGCGCGCAGGTGCCCGGCGGCGGCGTCCAGGACACGGCGCAGCGCCTCCGCCCGGGCGCGCTCGTCGGTCGAGAGCGCGGCGGGGTCGCCGTCCAGGTGCTGGTGGATGCGGTCGTGCATGGAGCTCCTTCCCTGCGTAAAACTGCTCCGCGGATGCGGTGCAGCACACTGACGAGCGAGGGGCGCCGCGCGTCACACGCGCGTACGCGAGGGGACCGCAGGGGATACCGGGATCCGGCGGCCCGGCCCGGCACCGGGCACCCGGCTTGCAAACCGCGCCGCCGCGCGTATCATGCCGCGCCTTTCCCTCAACCTCGCGATCGGATGCCCGCGACGAAAGCCCCGGACCTGGACGTGGACGCGCTGGCGGCGCGGCTGGGCGCGGACCGCCTGGAGCGGGCCGCCCCGCTGGCGCCGCACACCACCTTCAAGATCGGCGGGCCGGCGGACCTGCTGTACCGCGCCCTCACCCGCGACGAGCTGGCCGAGGCGGTGCGCGCCGCGCGCGAGCTGGAGATCCCCTTCTTCCTGCTGGGGCTGGGCGCCAACATCCTGGTGGGCGACGGCGGCTTTCGCGGGCTGGTGATCAAGAACGACGTGGACGCCGTCGAGTGGCTGGACGAGACGCGCGTCCGCGCCGGCTCGGGGGTGAAGATCTACCACGACCTCATCCAGATGACGGTGGCGCGGGGGCTGGGCGGGCTGCAGCACTACGTGGGCATCCCCAGCACCGTGGGCGGGGCCGTCTGGCAGAACCTGCACTTCCTGTCGCCGCCGCCGGAGCGGGAGCGCACGATGTTCATCGAGGAGGTGGTGGAGAGCGCGACGATCCTCGACGCGGACGGGGAGATCCGCGAGGTGGACAACGCCTGGTTCAACTTCGGCTACGACTACAGCACGCTGCACGACACGAAGGACGTGGTGCTGGACGTCACCTTTCGCCTGGAGCCCACGCCGCGCGAGGCGATGCGCGACACCATCCGCGAGAACCTGATGTGGCGCGACGAGCGGCACCCGGACCTGTGGCTGTACCCCAGCGCCGGCTCCATCTTCCAGAAGATCGAAGGGGTGGGCGCGGGGCGGCTGATCGACCAGTGCGGGCTGAAGGGGCACGTGCTGGGGAGCGCGCAGATCTTCCACAAGCACGCCAACATCATCGTGAACCTGGGCGGCGCCACCTCGGCCGACGTGCGCGCCCTGATCGACCTGGCGCAGACCACCGTGCGGCGGGAGCTGGGCTACGAGCTGAAGACGGAGATCGGCATGGTGGGCGAGTTCTGATCGGGTGCCACGCGGAGCCGCAGAGAACCTGACGTGCCGCGGCGGGGCCGGGGGCTCCTCCGCGGCTTTCTCCTGCCCTCCGCGTCGTCCGCATGAGACCTGTTCTTCAGGTGTTGACGATCCGTGACAGCCGGTGCTCGTCCTCGAAGTTCGGGTTGAAGACCTTGAGCCCCTCTTTCCGAGCCGCTTCATAGAGTCCCTGATCGGCGGTCGCGAAGACCAGGCCGGCGCCGGTGTCCCGCACGATTTGCAGCGCTGTCGCGAGATGGATGGCGTCTCCAGCCCCGATGTTCATCTCGGGATGCTCGCGCAACTGGTTGATGGACGACCCCATCAGCCGGGGATTCAGTTCCACGATGTTGAACGCACCGCCGCGGTACTCATTCAGGAAGCCACCCACCGTCCTGGAAACCGCCTTGAGAGCATCCGCCCGACCGTAGGGATTCCCGTACTCGCGTGCAGCCTTCGCAATCGAGGAAACCACCTCGATCTCGACGAAGCTCGAAACGAAGAGGCCGCCCCAGCGTTCAGGACGGCCCGTGACTGCTTTCATCGTCGTACTGCTCTTGCCCTCGTGCAGGTACCTCTTGGCGAGGGCGCACGCATCAAGGAACAGGGGCATGCTTGACCCTGCCGTGGCTGGACGTGCCGGGCCACAGGCGGCGAAGCGCGTGCCTCAGCCGCCGCGTCACACCATGCCGCCTGGGCGGAAGCGTGTGCTCGGGGTCGGGCAGGGTGTCACGGGTGGCGGGCGTGACCTCGTAGCCGGCGGCGCGCAGCCGCTCCACCAGATCAGCGCCGGCGCTGCCTTCTGACCGTGCGGGCATTCCGTTTTCCCGTCGAGCGTTCATGGGATAGTTCCCTTTCGGCCTGAACTTGCAACCGTAAGCGGCAACCCTGTCAAGAGTGTCATTTTACGCCATCACGGGCTCGCCGGCTGCGGATCGAGGTTGGGGGGGACGCGGGGGGCGATCAGCCGGTCGAAGCCGTTCTCCTCGGCGATCTCCAGCGCGTACTCCAGCGGGCGGTCCTTGCGGATCCAGGGAAAGGGAACGACGGGGACGGGCTCCAGCAGCTCTAGCAGCGCCTCCAGGTTGGTGCGCTCCGCGATCCCCCTGGACTCCGGCCCCAGCGCGTTCAGCACCACCCCGCGCACCCGCAGCCCGGCGTCGTGCGCGGCGCGGACGGTGAGCATGGTGTGGTTCAGCGTGCCGCGCCGGTTCCCCGCCACCACCACCAGGTCCAGCCCCCACCCCACGAACAGGCCGTCGAACGCCAGGTCGCGCGTCAGCGGCACCAGCAGGCCGCCGGCGCCCTCCACCAGGATGGCGTCGCGCCCCTCCGACAGCGCGTGGAAGGCGGTGTCCAGCGCGTTCAGGTCCACGGTGCCGCCGGCCCGCAAGAGCGCCACCCAGGGCGCCAGCGGCTCGGCGATCAGGATCGGCCGCACCTGCTCCACCGGGTCGTGCTCGCCGGCGGCGTCGCGCAGGCGCATGGCGTCGCTGGACGGGTCGTCCGCCGTGACGCCGGCTTCCACCGGCTTCATGGCGGCGACGCGCAGCCCCTTGCGCCGCATCAGGCCCAGCAGCACGGTAGAGACGTACGTCTTGCCGACGCCGGTGTCCGTTCCGGTGACGCCCAGCCGGATCATGGCAGCTCCCAAAGATCGTTTGCACCGCCTTCCGGCCCGCGGCGGCCCCGGCCGGGGTGCCCCGGGCGGACAATTTGCAGTGCGTCCACATTCACCCGCGCAGCCTTCGCGCTCCCGCCAACCCGAGCGATGCCGAACCGGACCCGAGCCCGCGCCCAGGCGCTCCCCGGCAGGGACGAGCTGTACCGCCTGCTGGTGGAGAACGTCACCGACTACGCCATCATCCTGCTCAGCCCCGACGGCCGGGTCACCACCTGGACGGAGGGCGCGGGGCGGATGTTCGGCTACGACGAGGACGAGGTGCTGGGCCGGCCGCTCGCCATCTTCTACCCCGCCGACGACCAGCAGGACGACGCCCCCGTGCGCGACCTGCACACCGCCGTCCGCGACGGCCGCTGCGAGACGGTAGCCTGGCGGGTGCGGCGCGACGGCTCGCGGCTGTGGGCCAGCGTGGTGCTCACCGCCATCCACGACGCGCGGGGAACGCTCATCGGCCTGGGGCAGATAACCCGCGACCTCACGGAGCGCAAGGAGGTGGCGGAGCGGTACGAGGAAAGCCGCCAGCGCTACCGCTCGCTCTTCGAGAACAACCCCGACGCCGTCTGCTCGTTCGACCTGGACGGCACCCTGCGCACGGCCAACCCCGCGGCGGAGGCGCTGATCGGCTACGAGGCGGACGACCTGCGCTCCGCCAGCTTCTGGTCGCTGGTTACCCCGGAGGACCGCGAACGGGTGCGCGCCCTGTTCAACCGGACCGCGGAGGGAGAGCCGCAGGGGTGCGAGACGGTGCTGGTGCACCGCAGCGGCCGCCGCGTGGACGTGCGGGTGACGCTGGTGCCCATCGTGGTGCAGGGGGGCATCCTGGGCGTGTACTGCATCGCCGAGGACATCACCGAGCGGCGACGGGCGGCGGCGGAGCGCGACCGCCTGCTGCTGCGCGAGCGCATCGCCCGGGCGGAGGCGGAGGCGGCCAACCAGGCCAAGACGGACTTCCTTGCCGTGGTGAGCCACGAGCTGCGCACGCCGCTGAACGCCATCGTCAACTTTTCCGACCTCCTGCTGGACGGCGAGGCGGGCGCGCTGACGGAGGTGCAGCGGCGCCACCTGGACCGCATTCGCGGCAACGGCGGCCAGCTGCAGCGGATGATCGAGGACGTGCTGGGCTACACGCGGCTGGACTCGGGCGAGAACGGCATCCAGCTGGAGCGGGTGGACGTGGGCGGGGTGGCGGCGGAGCTGGCGCGGGAGATGGCGTCCGCCGCGTCGCAGAAGGGGGTGGCGGTGGAGGTGGCGGCGGAGGACGGCGCCTGCGCGGAGACGGACCCGCGGCGCGTCCGCGAGCTGCTGCGGGCGGTGGTCAGCAACGCGGTCAAGTTCACCGAGGCGGGGCGGGTGCTGATCGACGTGCGGCGCGAGGCGGCATGGGTGGCCGTCGCCGTGCACGACACGGGGATCGGCATCGAGGCGGAGCACGTGGAGAGGATCTGGGACCCGTTCTGGCAGGCGGAGCACCCGCTCATCCGCCGCGCCGGGGGGAGCGGGCTGGGGCTGAGCATCGCGCGGCGGCTGGCGGGGCTGCTGGGCGGCGACATCCACGTGGCCAGCACCCCCGGCGCCGGCAGCACCTTCACCATCCGCCTTCCCGTCGCGCACGGCTGAGGGCCCCTCCCCACGGCCCCCTCCCCGCGCAAACTGCGCTTGGAGAGAGGGGGGAGGCGGTGGCCTCCGGGCGATTCTAGAGGCATCTCACTGCGCCCGCGGGGGCCCCTCCCCCCGGCCCCCTCCCCGCTCGTTCCTCGCGGAGAGGGGGAGAGATTCATTGCGCATCAGCAGGCTTCCGCGCGCGGGCAGCGCCCCCTCCACGCATTACTCGCACACCTCCCCAAAACCCCTGGGAGAGGTTGTCGTACGGCAGGGATCAAGCAGTTTCGATCCGCTTCCTGCCGCTCACGAAGGCCCCTCCCCACCCGGAAGCCGGGGTGTACACCCCCCTCCCACGCAGTTTGCGGGAGGGAGTGGCGCGCGCCAGGCGCCACCGGGGGGAGGGTCCCACCAAACATCCGTAATCAGACACTCCGTTAAGATGTTGCTGTATATTGTGTTACCTTTACCAGTAGCACGGTTGTTGCCTCCGCGCGAAGGCACGTCCGGATGAGGGTCGTCCGGCGGCGGGACCTATTTACGCGGGGGTACTCATGCGGTGGAACCAGCCCTTGCTCACGGCTGCGCTCGTGGCGAGCCTCGCCGCCTGCGCGGACGACTCCAGCCCCACGGCGGCGTCGCCGGGGGGCGTGGCGCCGGCCCTGGCCATGAACGCCACTACGTCGCGCGTGGTGGGATACTTTCCCACCTACTCCGGGTCGCCCAGCACCATCCAGTACAGCAGGCTCACCCACATCCACTACGCCTTCCTGGACCCCACCTCCGATGGCGGGCTGACGGGCATCGCGATGAGCGGTGACACGCGCCTGACCGACCTGGTGACGCGGGCGCACGCGGCGGGGGTGAAGGTGCTCATCTCGGTGGGTGGGTGGAGCGGCGGTGACGACACCCCGTTCGTGCAGATGTCGGCCAGCAGCACCGCGCGGACGAACTTCGTCAACAACCTGATCACCTTCGTCAACAACTACGGCCTGGACGGGGTGGACATCGACTGGGAGTTCCCCAGCACGGCCACCGAGTCGGCGAACTTCTCCACGCTGATGAGCGAGCTGGGATCCGCCATGCGCGCCCGGAGCAAGATGCTCACGGCGGCGGTGGCGGCCACCAGCTACTACGGCCAGTGGATCGCCAGCGACGTGTTCAACAACGTGGACTACCTGTTCCTGATGGCGTACGACGGCGGCACGCCGCACTCGCCGTACTCCTTCGCGGTGCAGTCGCTGGACTACTGGCGGGACATCCGCGGGCTTCCGCAGGGCAAGACGGTGCTGGGCGTGCCCTTCTACGGCAAGAACTCCAGCGGTGTCCATGAGAAGTACCGCGTGCTGGTGCGCAACGACCCGCAGGCGCCGTACAAGGACGACAGCAACGGGTACTACTACAACGGGCTGCAGACCATCAAGAACAAGACGGTGCTCGGCCTGCAGCGGGGGAGCGGGGTGGGGATCTGGGAGATCACGCAGGACACCTCGCTGGCCAGCATCAGCCTGCTGAAGGCCATCGTGGACACGATGAACGCCCCCGTGCCGCCGTACGACAACACCAGGGTCATCTACGACGACGCGCTCGGGACCGGGTGGGCCAACTGGTCGTGGAACGTAACCCTGAATTTCGCCAGCACCGCGCAGGCGTACCAGGGCACGAAGTCCATCGCGGCCACGTACACGGCGGCGTGGGGCGGCATCTACCTGCGCCATTCGGACGGGGTGAGCATATCCGGCGTGACGAAGCTGGAGTTCTGGGTGCACGGCGGCACCGCGGGCGGGCAGGATCTGCGGGTGAAGATCGGCGATACGGGTGCCTGGTACGCCCCGAACCTGAAGGCCGCCGACTACATCGCCGAGGGATCGATCGCGGCCGGCACCTGGCGCAAGGTGAGCATCCCGCTGTCGGCGCTGGGCGCGGGCACGAACCCCATCGCGCGGCTGCAGATCCAGGACGGCGCGGGGACCACCCAACCGACGTTCTACATCGACTGGATCCGCATCGTCCCGTAGGGCCCCTCCCCCGGCCCCCTCCCCGCACAAACGGCGTGCGGAGAGGGGGAGACGGAGGCCGGGTTTCGATGCGCATCCCAGCGGGCCGCCGGGTACCTTCCCGGCGGCTCGCCTCCTTCTTCCACGCGGCCAGCGGCGTAGCCCGTGCCTTCGCGGCTCTCCTCCGTCCATCACTAAATGTCTCAATGCGATCGTACTAGCACGGATGTTGCTCGATCCTCCGGCCACGCCCGGGCAGCGGATGCGTCCGGAGCAGCGAGTGCTTTCTCACGCGGGGGGTCGTATGCGGTGCAGCAATCCTTTCCTGGCGGCGGCGCTCCTGGCCGCGCTGGCCGCGTGCGCGGACGAGCCCACGGGCCCGGCCGCGCGGCACACGGGGCCGGAGACGCAGCCCGGCCTGGCCATGAACCCCACCACGTCGCGCGTGGTCGGGTACTTTCCCACCTACTCGGGGTCGGTGGACGCCATCCCGTACGGCAAGCTCACGCACATCGTCTAGGCGTTCGCGCAGCCCACCGCCACCGGCGGCATCACGGGCATCCCCATGAGCGGCGACGCGCGGCTCGGCAGCCTGGTTTCCAGGGCGCACGCGGCGGGAGTGAAGGTGCTCATCTCCTTCGGCGGCTGGACGGGGAGCGTGGACTCGAACTTCGAGCCGATGGCCGCGAACGCCGCCTACCGCGCCGCCTTCGTGAACAACGTCGTCACCTTCGTCCGCAACTACGGGCTCGACGGGGTGGACATCGACTGGGAGTTCCCCGACGACGCCACGGAGTCGGCGCACTTCTCCACCCTGATGAGCGAGCTGGACGCGGCCATGGACGCGAACGGCAAGATGCTGGCGGCGGCGGTGGCGTCCACCGGCTACTACGGCCAGTGGATCGGCAACGACGTGTTCGGCCGCGTGGACTTCCTGTTCCTGATGCCGTACGCCCGCGATGTCCAGCCCCACGCACCGTACTCGCACGCGGTGGAGTCGCTGGACTACTGGTCCATGCGCGGGCTGCCGAAGGAGAAGACGGTGCTGGGCGTGCCCTTCTACGGGCGTGACAACGCGACGGGACGGCTGACGCGGCCGTACCGCAAGCTGGTGGCCGACAACCCCACGGCGCCGCAGACGGACGAGTGCACCTGCCTGAACGACAGCGGGCAGCCCACCGTCTTCAACTACAACGGGCTCGCCACCATCCGGCAGAAGACCGCGCTCAGCCTGCAGCGGGGGAGCGGCGTCGGCATCTGGGAGCTGTCGCAGGACACCACGCTGGCGAGCATCAGCCTGCTGAACGCCATCCAGGAGGCGATGAACGCTCCCGTGCCGCCGCACGACTGGACGCGCGTGGTCTACGACGACGCGCTCCTGTGGGCGGACTGGTCGTGGGGCGTGACCCGGGACTTCGCCAACGCCTCGCCGGTGTACGGCACGGGCGGCAGGTCCATCGCGCTGTCGGGGATGGCGGCGTGGGGCGCGCTGCAGCCGTACTACGGCAGCGGCGTGGACCCGTCCACGGTCACCCGGCTGGAGCTCTACATCCACGGCGGCACGGCCGGCGGGCAGAACCTGCGGGTGGGGCTGGTGGACACGGGAGGCGCGCTGCCCAGGGTGCCGCTGAACAGCTACGTGGAGGGGGGTTCGGTGGCGGCGGGGACCTGGCGCAGGGTCAGCATCCCGATGACGGCGCTGGGCGCCACCACCAGGCACGTCACGAGGCTGGTGATCCAGGAAGCCGCCGGCGTGTCGCCGCAGACCTTCTACGTCGACGAGATCCGGTTCCTGCCGTAGGGGCCCCTCCCCCCGGCCCCCTCCCCGCACAAACTGCGTGCGGAGAGGGGGGAGGAGGCGGGGCACCTCCGCGCCCGGCAGAACAGCGTCGCGCTTCGCGCGGACCCCTCACCCCCGGCCCCTCTCCCGCAAACTGCGCGGGAGAGGGGAGAACCGCCTCGTCGGTTCACCGCGTTCCCGATCACCGTGTCACCGTGTCACCTCCCCCACCCCCTCACCCGTTCACCCGCCAAGCGCTTGCCGCTGAAACACTTGACAAGGCCACCCGTAATAGCGCACCGTTCGCCGCTCGCCGTCCGTCCGTGACGGCGGGCCCTTCCCCAGCGGCGCCGTCCCACGCCGGCACACCTTCCCATCCGCGAGGTCGCGACATGCAGTACCCCATCCCCGGCACCCGCTCCGTCCGCCGCCTTTCCGCGGCCGCCCTGCTGCTGCTGGCCGCCTGCGGCGGAGACGCGGTGGAGGAGCGCGCCAACGACACCAGCGCGGCCAAGGTAGACGAGGTGGACCAGAAGTCGTCCGCCACCGCCACCGACCGCGAGCTGGCCAGCTTCAAGGCGCCGGCCGACAGCGTGCTCACGCCGGAGCAGGTGAACGCCTTCCTGCGCACCTCGCTGCTGCAGTTCGACCTGATCCAGCAGGAGTCCGGCAAGTACCGCGAGCAGGCCGCCCGGATGGCCCAGCGCGCCGAGGAGAACAAGGGCGCGGTCTCCGGCATGCGCAACAGCATGGACGCCATGCAGTGGCTGGCGGGCTTCGGCGACCTGATCGGCGGCAGCTACGTGCGCGCCGCGCGCTCGCAGGGGTACAACCCGGCGGAGATGGAGTTCGTGCGCGAGCGGATGATCGAGGTCTCCGGGCACCTGATGATGCGCCCGATCATGCAGCAGGGGCTGCAGACGGCCCAGACTTACCGCCAGCAGGCGGAGCAGATGCGCGGAACGCCTGGCTTCGACGAGGCGGCGATCCAGGAGATGCTGAAGAACGCCGACGAGATGGAGAAGCAGGCGCGGGAGCAGATGAACGCCACCGGGGCCGTGGCGCGCAACGTCGAGGTGCTGCGCCGCGCCCGTCCCAACGTGACCGACCACATGTGGATGACGGTGTCGATGGCGAGCGCCGCGGGGCTGCTGGGCCTCACCGGCCTGGCGGACCCCAACGACACCACCGCGGCGCGCACCTTCGCCGAGTTCCGGCGGGTGTACACCGACGCGCTGGCCAACCGGGTGACCCCCGGAATGGAGGCCGACAAGCCGGCCAACGAGGCGCGTCCCCGGCTGGACGCGGCGCCGGCTCAGGGCAACTGAGCCCGTCGGTGATGCCGGACGCCGCGCCGCCTGCGCCTGCCTCGGCCCTGCTGCTGGGCGCCACGGGGCTGGTGGGCGGGCGCGTGCTGGACCTGCTGCTGGACGACCCGGCCTTTGGCCGGGTCGTCGTGCTTGGGCGGCGCACCGTCGATCGCGAGCACCCCGGGCTGGAGCAGCACGCCGCCGACCTGGGACGGGTGGAGGAGCACGCGGACCTCTTTCGCGTGGACGACGTCTTCTGCTGCCTGGGCACCACCATCCGCACGGCGGGGTCGCAGGAGGCGTTTCGCCGGGTGGACCACGACTACGTGGTGGATTCGGCGCGCGTGGCTGCGGCCGCGGGCGCGCGGCGCTACCTTCTGGTCACCGCCGCCGGCGCGGACCGGCGCTCGCGCTTCTTCTACAACCGCGTCAAGGGCGACGCGGAAGAAGGGGTCCGCGCGCAGCCGTTCGAGGGCGTGGTGATCCTGCGCCCCTCGCTCATCCTGGGGCCCCGCGCCGAGCGCCGCCCCGCCGAGGCGCTGGCGCAGCGGGTGGCGCCGGCGCTGGCGCCGCTGCTCGTGGGGCCGCTGCGCCGGTACCGGGCGGTGGAGGCGGACGCCGTGGCCCGCGCCATGGTGCGCCTGGCGAAGGAGCGGCCGCGCGGGGTGCGGGTGGTGGAGAACGACGAGATCCTGCAGATCGGCGGAGCGTAGATGGCGGAGCCGGAACGGACGCAGACGGGGGCAGAGGACGATCTGCCGGAGGGGATGAAGCCGATTCCGCCCGAGTACTACCGGGGACCGGGCGGCTGCGGCTTCACCGGCTGCACGACGGCGATCGTGATCCTGGCCTTCCTGGCGCTGGCGCTGC
Organism: Longimicrobium sp.; assembly: GCA_036260235.1. Lineage (GTDB taxonomy): Bacteria > Gemmatimonadota > Gemmatimonadetes > Longimicrobiales > Longimicrobiaceae > Longimicrobium. The sequence continues at coordinate 6,444 of DATAAG010000877.1, read as the reverse complement.
TGGTGATCGGCCTGCTGACGCGCCACTGGATGGTGCCGCCCATCAACCCGCGGGGCTGAGGGCGCGCGCCGGGAACGAGGGTTGCGGCGCGGCGCGGCACCTCGCCGACGCGGGGGATCATCATCGACCGGAAACCCCGACAGGAGAAGCAGCGTGGCGGATGCAGGGATGACGACGACGCCCTCCGGGCTGCAGTACCGCGACGACGCGGTGGGCGAGGGCCGCGAGGCGAAGGCGGGCGACACGGTGTCGGTGCACTACACCGGCACGCTGCAGAACGGCACCAGGTTCGACAGCAGCCGCGACCGCGGGCAGCCGTTCCAGTTCCCGCTGGGGGCGGGGCGGGTGATCCGCGGGTGGGACGAAGGGGTGGCGGGAATGCGCGTGGGCGGGCGGCGGACGCTGGTGATTCCGCCGGAGCTGGGCTACGGCGCGCGCGCCATCGGCCCGATCCCGCCCAACTCCACCCTGAACTTCGACGTGGAGCTGCTGGACGTGCGCTGAGGGAGTCCGCCGTACCGGCATCGCGACGCAGCGTTGTCTTCCTGAGGGAGGCGCCGCGCCTGCCCTGGCGTTCATACCGCACTCTGGCGCCGACCGAAGGATCTTGCCGGCAGAGCCGAGGGGCTGGCTTCGTACCGCGGGAGCCAGCCCCAGGTGACGGAGAAAAGATCCTTCGGTCGCGCGCAAGCGGTTGTGCGTACGCGGTTTCCGTGTGGCGCTCCCTCAGGAAGACAACGCTCGTTCGTGGCGGTTTGGCAACACCCTCTCAGGAAGACAACGCGGCGTAGTCGGGGTAGCCAATCAGCCGCGGAATGTCGAGGCCGGCCCCTCGGTCGTGCAGGCAAGATCCTTGGGTCGGCGCCAGGGAGTCGTGCAATAGGACAATTCTGCGCGGCGCCTCCCTCAGGAAGACAGCGCAGCGTACTCGGAGTAGCCAATCGGCCGCAGCGCGTTGAGCCGATGCACGGAACTTTCGCGGCGGCATGCGGATACACCCGTACACCAACGAGCGCGGCGCCGTCGGCGAACGGCGCCGCGCTCCGCTGAAGATCCAGACCAGGGATACGCAGATGCGGAAGAGCATTCCCCTGCTCGTGGCGGCCGCGCTGGCGGCGTCGGCGGGCGCGGCGCAGGCACAGAGCGGGTTCGCGCTCAAGGGGCACTACCTGTTCAACGCGTCGGACGTGGAGAACCGCGAGACGCAGACGCCGGTGGCCGACGGGTTCAGCATCGGCGCGGAGCTGGTGCTCCCCTTCAACCTGGGCGTGGGGGTCAGCGCCTACGCCACGGGCAAGGCCACCCAGGTGAACCGCGAGTCCACCAGCTTCGGCGTGCTGGCGGAGGCCAACTACTTCATCAACATCCCGCTCTTTCCCGTGACGCCGTACGTGGGCGTGCACGGCGGGCTGGGGCAGTACACCATCGAGGAAGCCGGGGCCGCGGACCCGGAGCTCAAGGACGACCGCACGCAGCTGGGGTGGCAGGTGGGCGCGCGGTTCCAGTTCAGCCGCATGTTCGGGCTGGACGCGCAGTACCGGCGGGTGAGCGAGTCCGCCAGCGAGGAGCAGGGCGGCGACCTGGAGCGCAACCAGGTGCTGGTGGGCATCACCGTCTTCTGACCACGGAGATCTCGGACGATGGACGGGGGCCGGCGGAGCGATCCGCCGGCCTTCGCGCGTTCTACGGGGGGCACCGCACGCCGCCCGCGGAAACATGACGCTGGCTGCGCGCGTACGCCCACGTAGATTGATGGCAGACGAGTTGCGAAAGCCGGCGTGGCCACCGGTCCCCATCCGACCCCCGCTCCACGTGCGCGAAACCGTTCCCGACCTCCGGCGCGGAGCGCCCGCCCACCCGCTTGGCGTGGACGAGCGCCCGCGCACCATGACCACCGCGGGCTCCATGCGCGTGATGCTGCGCATGGCGGAGCGGGCCATGGTGCGCGCCTCCGACAGCCACCAGGTGCGCGGGAACACCGCCAACCTGCTCAGCAGCAGCAGCGAGGCGCTGCAGGCGTGGCTGGAGGCCATCCAGCGCGCCCGGCGCTACGTGCACCTGGAGAACTACATCATCCGCGACGACCGCATCGGCAGGCAGTTCCGCGAGGCGCTGTGCGAGCGCGCACGGGCCGGCGTGCGGGTGCGGGTGCTGTACGACTCCTTCGGGTGCTGGGCCACGCCGCGCCGCTTCTGGAAGCCGTTCCGCGAGGCGGGGGTGGAGGTGCGGGCCTTCGCCCCGCCCTCGCTGACGGACCCGCTGAACTTCACCCGGCGCGACCACCGCAAGGTGGTGGTGATCGACAGCGACTGGTCGTCCGTGAGCGGAATGTGCATCGGCGCGGAGTGGGCGGGCGATCCACAGGCCGGTATTCCCGCCTGGCGCGACACGGGGGTGGAGTTCCGCGGCCCCGTGTCGGCCACCGTCGACCGCGCCTTCGCCCGCAGCTGGGCGGCAGCCGGGGGCGTGCTCCCCCCGGACGAGATCCCCGATCCCGCGGCGATCAAGCCGGTGGGGCACGTGGCCGTGCGCGTGGTGGAGGGCGAGCCGGGGCGCTCCCGCATCTACCGCGTCTCGCAGTTCGTCGCCGTGGGGGTGGAGCGGCGGCTGTGGATCACGGACCCCTACTTCGTCCTTCCCCCCGCCATGACGGAGGCGCTGGCCTCCGCCGCGCGCGACGGGGTGGACGTGCGGGTGCTGGTCCCCGCGTACAACAACTGGCCCATCGTCGGGGGGATGTCGCGCGCCGGCTACCGGCCGCTGCTGGAAGCGGGGGTGCGGCTCTTCGAGTGGGAGGGGCCCATGATCCACGCCAAGACGGCCGTAGCGGACGGGTTCTGGAGCCGGGTGGGGAGCAGCAACCTGAACCTGGCCTCGCTGGTGGGGAACTGGGAGCTGGACGTGGCCGTGACGGACCTGCCCTTTGCGCAGGAGCTGGAGGCGCTGTTCGTGCGCGACCTGGAGTCGTCGGTGGAGGTCTCGCTCATCAACCCGCGGCGCTTCGCCGTGAGCGCACCCAAGGAGCGCCGCGGGGCGGAGCGGGTGATGGCGGCGGACGAGGCGCAGGAGGAGTCCGACACGCGCGAAGCGGCCCGCGACGCGCGCCGGCGGTCGTACCGCGGCTCGCAGATGGGCCGCTTTCTGGGCCGCCTGGCCCGCGCCGCCACGGTGCTGGCCCGGGCGCTGGTGGGCCTGCGCACCATCGGCCGCGAGGACACGGGGTGGGTGACGGTCTGGGCCATCATCCTGTTCGTGCTCTCCGGAGTGGGCTTCTTCTTTCCGCGGGTCACCGCGTGGCCCATGGCCGTGGTCACCCTGCTGCTGGGGATCGCCGCCCTGGTCCGCATCGGCATCCACCGCAAGCCGCCGCCGGGGGCCCGGTAGGCACGGCTCCAGCCACGCCCCCCCGCTCGAGCGTTTCGACACATTTTCACCAGCGTTCCGGGGGGGGCCTCTCCCCCGCAAGCGGGGAAAGGGGAACTTCGATCGCGCCGGGCCTGCATCCGCCTGCGTCCGCCGGGGGCCCCTCCCCCAGCCCCTCCCCGCTCGTTCCTCGCGGAGAGGGGAGAACTTCGCTCCCGCACCGCGCCTTCCTGCCGTTCTCCCTCCCCCACGCAGTTCGTGGGGCGGGGCGGAGGAGGGGGCGTCCGCGGCTCGAACCCTGCTGTCCGCAGCATCCGCCAAACCCGCACGCGCAAACCCCTCCCCCGGGGTTGGGGAGGGGTCGGACGTGGAGCCGCGAGGAGCGAGCGGCGCAGACGGCGGGGGGAGAGGGCCGGCGCAGACGGGGCGAATTCGCCACGCGGCTCCGGCCGGTCGCCCCCTACACCGCCTCGCCGATCTCGAAGCGCTGCAGGCGGCGGATGGAGTGGATCGTCGCCAGCACGGCCACGACGGCGGCCATGGTGAGCGCGGTGCCCAGCTCCAGCCGCGCGTTCAGCACGCTCGCCTCCAGCCCCGCCCACGACTGGGCGAACGTCTGGGTGTACTGGCGCACGCTCAGCGCACGGGTGCCGCCGAAGGTGTTGCTCAGCGAGCTCTCCCACACCACCACGTACGCCAGCCCCGCCACCAGCGCCCGCCGCGTGCTCAGGCTGATGGCCACGAAGAGCGCGCAGTACAGAAAGCTCCCCGCGATCACCGCGCCCGCCATCCCCAGCGCCACCCGCGGTGCGCTGGGCTGGCTGCGCAGGGCGATCACCCCCGAAATGTACGCGGACGGCGCCACCACCATCGCCGTGGCCAGCCCGGCCACGACCACGCGCGTGAGCACGATGCGCCAGCGCGGCACCGGCTTGCCCAGCACGTAGGTGATGGTCCCGTCGTCCACTTCCGCGCCAAAGACGCTCGTCCCCACCACCAGCGACACGATGGGGAGCAGCACCCCCACGATGAGCGCCTGGTACAGCTCGCCGTAGTCCTCCGTCACGTCGTCGTTGGGGCCGGGATTGCCGCTGAACAGCAGCGACAGCAGCACCGGCAGCAGGGCCAGCGCCAGCACCCACAGCGAGCGCCGGCTCCCCGCCAGCTGGCGAAAGGCCAGCCGCGCCAGCGTCAGTTCGACCGAGTCTCTCATCGCTTCACCAGGTAAGAGAACACGCTTTCCAGCGATTCGTCCGTGGGGCGCAGCTCGTACAGCGTGATGCCGGCGTCGCGCGCGGCGCGCGGCAGGTGCTGGGCAAAGCCGCCCCGCTCGTTGGTGTGCAGGGTGATCCCGCCCGCCCCCAGCTCCACCCCCTTCACCGACGGGTCCGTCATCAGCACCGCCGCCAGCCGGCGGTCGTCGCTGGAGCGCAGGGTGAAGGTGTGCGGCCGGTCCGTCATCAGCCGGCGGATCTCGCGGAAGTGGCCGGACGCCGCCAGCCGCCCCGCCACCACCACCAGGACGTTGTTGGCCAGGTGGTGCAGCTCCTCCAGGATGTGCGAGGAGATCAGGATCGTCCGCCCCTGGTCCGCCAGGCCCCGCAGCAGCTCCATCATGTGCATCCGCTGCCCCGGGTCCATGCCGTTGAACGGCTCGTCCAGCAGCAGGATGCGGGGGTCGTGCACCAGCGCGCCGGCGATCTTGGCGCGCTGCCGCATCCCCTTGCTGTACCCGCCGATGCGGCGGTGCATGGCCTCGCGCAGGTCCACGATGTCGATGGCGCGCTCCGCGGCCTGCCGGGGGTCCGGCATCCCGTGCAGCCGCGCGTTCATCAGCGCGAACTCGTAGCCGCTCAGAAAGGGGTAGACCGCCTCGCGCTCGGGAACCAGCCCCAGCGAGCGGTACATCTCCGGGTTCTTCCACGCCGCGCGCCCGTCCACCAGCACCTCGCCGGCCGAAGGCGCCAGGAAGCCGGCCAGCATGTGCAGCAGCGTGCTCTTCCCCGCCCCGTTGGGCCCCAGCAGGCCGGTGATCCCCGGCCCCAGGGTGAAGGAGACGTCGTTCACGGCCACCACGTTGCCGTACCACCTGGAAACGTTGCGCAGCTCGACCGCCGCCCCCCGCGCGGCCGCCGCCGGCGCCGCGGGGCCGGTGCCCGGCCGGTCCAGCGTCTGCGTGCTCATGTGGAAATCCTCCGGTAGCGGGCCAGCAGCAGCAGGGTGAAGAGGGCGGCGTACGCGGCCACGCCGTACGCGAACGCCTCCGGCGGCAGGTTGGCCTCGCGCAGCAGGTCGTCCGGCCGCTCCTTGAACAGCGCCAGGATGGTGCCGATGATGGTGAGCACCGGGCTCAGCAGCACGGCGTACCCAGCCTCCGCCTCTTCCACCAGGATGGCGACGATGGGAAAGGTGATCAGGAACGTCCCGATCACTAGCGCGCTGGCCATCCCGCGCCGCGGCATCAGCGAGGCCAGCGACAGCGACAGCGTCCCCATCACCAGCGCCGCCGCCGCCGGCGTCCCCAGCAGCGCCGCAAAGTCCTTCGACTCGGTGCGGAACGCCTGCGCAAAGTCCGTGGGCAGGGCCAGGCGGCCGGTGAGGATGATGAGCAGCGGCGCGGCCACCAGGATGAAGACGGCCGTCCACATGGCCAGCAGCTTGGCCAGGGCGTAGTCGTGCTTGCGCAGCGCGCGGCTGAAGTAGAGCGGCAGCACCTTGTGGTGCTGGTCGTTGCTCACCAGCTCCGGCGCCTGCGCCGCGCAGAACAGCGCCACCATCATCGAGACCCACGGGAAGTAGTCGTGGTAGTCGATCAGGTTGTTCATCATCCCGCCCGTCATCCCCGCCACCATCGTCACCACCGCGGCGGGAAAGCAGATGGCGCCGAACAGCACCCACGGCACCACCCGCGCGCGCCCGCCGCGCCCCAGGCCGAAGGCCGTGCGCAGGGAGTGGACGTACAGGGTGCGAAAGGCGTAGCCGCGGCCCAGCCGCGCGCCCTCGTAGTTGCGGTAGCCGATGTCGTAGATGGTACCGGCGGCGGCCTCAAGCGCGCGTGCCATGCGCCTCCTCACGGGTAGA
>DATAAG010000876.1:0-7790 GCA_036260235.1 Longimicrobium sp. | reverse complement strand
CATTCCCCTGGCCCGCCGCGAGACCGGCGCGCCGATCCTGCTGCACCCCGCCGACCGGCGGCTCTACGAGGCGGCGCCCGTGCAGGCGCAGTGGTTCGGCCTGCGGATGGAGCCGCTGCCGCCGCCGGACCGGGAGCTGGTGGTGGGCGAGTCCGTGCGCTTCGGTGAGTGCGAGCTGGCGATCCGCTTTGCCCCGGGGCACGCGCCGGGGCACGTGATCCTGGTGGGCGACGGCGTGGCGCTGGTGGGTGACGTGATCTTCGCCGGCTCCATCGGCCGCACCGACCTCCCCGGCGGCGACTTCGCCCAGCTGATGCAGTCCATCCGCGAGCAGGTCCTCACCCTGCCGGACGAGACCACGCTGCACACCGGCCACGGGCCCGACACCACCGTGGGCCACGAGCGAGCCACCAACCCGTTCGTCACCGGCGTCTACGGCGGCGGCGGATTCGCGTGATCCGCCCGGGACGATCGGCTTCGCGCGGAGCCGCAGAGGCGCGGAGACGCAGAGTCGCAGACGGAACCATCTGCCGCGTCTCTGCGTCCTTCACGCGGCTGTTTCTCTCCCGTGCCGGAACTCCCCTCCCGAACTCCCTTGGACGGATGAAGATTCGCGGATGCATCGCGCTCGGCGCGATCCTGCTGGCCGCGCCGGCCCTGCGGGCGCAGGCGGCCGCGCCCGACACGCTCCCCGCCGACACCGCCGCGCCCAACCCGGTGCGCGACTTCGTCTACGACCTGGCGGACCCGCTGGCGCTGGCGAACGCGGGCGCCATGGGCCTGTACGACCACATCCGCACCGACCCGTACGACTGGGGCGGGGGGATGGACGCGCTGGTGCAGCGGATCGCGTCGCGCGCGGGCGGGCACCTGGTGGGCACGTCGGTGCGGCACGGGCTGGCCGCGGCGCTGGGCCGGTCCACGCAGGACGAGGAATGCCGCGGCTGCGCCACCCCGGAGGACCGGATCAACCACGCGCTGATGGAGACCTTCACCGACCGCGACGCTTCCGGCCGCCGCGTGATCTCCGAGCCGTTCCTGGCCGGTGCCTACGCGGGCGCCATCGTCCCCACCCTCTGGCACCCGGACAGCACCCTCGGCGACGGGCTGGTGAACGGGACGATCTCCGTCCTCTTTTCCGCCGCCACGGAGGTGCTCTTCGCGCTCCTGGAGCCGCTGGTGGAGGCGCAGGGGCCGTAGACCGCGGGCTGAAGCCCGCGGCTGGAACGGCCACAAGCCCGGTCTCGGCTCGTTGCACTCGCCGAACCGGGCTTCGACCGCGCTCGAACCCGCCACCGCGAGGGAGGCCCGCCCTCCCAGCAGGTGAAGCCCGCACGCGGCGTGCAGTGGAAGCCCCGCGCAGTTTGCGGGGCTTTCCGCTGATCCAGCCGCGGCTTCAGCCGCTCAGGCGCGATGCCGGCCCATCCCCGGACGCGTTGACGCTCCCCGGCGCCGCGTCTATCTTCGCCCCTCTTTTCCACCCTCCAGCGGGGCGGCAGTTGAGCACACACGCGCGCGTCGCCGTCCTGGCCAGCGGCGGGGGCACCAACCTGCAGGCGCTGCTCGACCGGTTCAACGGCGACCCGGCCGCCCCCGCGCGCGTGGAGCTGGTCGTGGGCTCGCGGGCGGGGATCGGCGCGCTGGAGCGGGCGGAGCGCGCGGGCGTGCCCGCGGTGGTGCTGGACGCGCGCGTCATGGGCGCGGAGGAGTTCGCGCGGGCGCTGGCGGAGGCGCTGGAGGAGCACCGGATCGGCCTCATCGTCCTGGCCGGCTGGCTGCAGCTGGTGCCGGGGGAGGTGGTGCGGCGGTACCACGGGCGGATGATCAACGTCCATCCCGCGCTGCTCCCCGCGTTCGGCGGCAGGGGGATGTACGGGATGCGCGTCCACCGCGCCGTCATCGAATCCGGCGTGCGCGTCAGCGGGGTCACGGTGCACTTCGTGGACGAGCGCTACGACGAGGGCGCCGTCATCGCCCAGTGGCCGGTGCCCGTGCTCCCCGGCGACACGCCGGAGGCGCTGGCCGCGCGTGTGCTGGCGGTGGAGCACCGCATCCTTCCGCTCGCCGTGGAGGCGCTGGCGCGCGAACCGGGCGTGCCGGAGTCGCTCCAGGGTGATCCCCTCGCGTTCGACCTCGTTCCCCACGCCGCGCCGTCGGACGATTCCATCCGCCGCACGCTGCACCTTGCGCACGGGGTGAACGGGTGAACGGGTGGGCGAGCCGCCGGGATCGTGGCGGCCGCCCTCCAGGAGCGAATGATGCCCCTTGTGGATCTAAACCGGGAATCGCCGCGCCCGCGCCGGAGCGACTGAAGTCGCCGCTGGAAGTTCGCAAAGTCCGCCTTCGCGCCGCCTTCGCGGACTGCACCGCTGCCTCAGGAGCGTGGTGGCGAGTTCCGGTGGAAGCAGTTACCGGATTTGATCCGCAATGGGCATAATTCGCCGCTGGAAAGCCACGAAATCCGCCTTCGCGGATTGCGTCGGGATGACAGGTCCGGGTGCGAAAGCGTGTTCAGCGCGGCGTCGGGCAGCTGCAGGCTGTAACCTGTAACCTGTCCCCTGTAACCTCCGGCTGGATGTCCCGCACATCCCTCGAAACCAACCAGAAATGCCGCGCGCACTGCTGAGCGTATCGGACAAGACGGGCGTGGTGGACCTCGCCCGGGAGCTGCACGGGCGCGGCTGGACGCTGCTCTCCACGGGCGGCACGGCGCGGGCGCTGCGCGACGCCGCGCTGCCGGTGACGGAGGTGAGCGAGGTCACCGGACACCCGGAGATGATGGAGGGCCGGGTGAAGACGCTGCACCCCGCCGTCCACGCGGGCCTCCTGGGCCGGCGCGAGAACGCGGACGACGTGGCGCAGATGCGGGCGCACGGCTACGAGCCGATCGACCTCGTCGCCGTGAACCTGTACCCGTTCCGCGAGACCGTCGCGCGGCCGGACGCAACGCTGGCGGATGCGATCGAGAACATCGACATCGGCGGGCCGTCGATGCTGCGCTCGGCGGCCAAGAACCACGCCAGCGTCTGGGTCGTCGTCGATCCGGCCGACTACTCCGCCGTCCTCGCCGCGCTGGATGCGGGGAACGAGGAGCGGGCGCTCACCATCCGCCGGCGGCTGGCGGCCAAGGTGTACGCGCACACCTCGGAGTACGACCGCGCCATCACCGACTACCTGTCCCGCGCGCTCGGCGGCGAGGAGGTGGACGGACCGGCGGAGCTCCCGCCGCGCGTGACGATCTCGCTCGCCAAGGTGCAGGACCTTCGCTACGGCGAGAACCCCGACCAGCCCGCCGCCTTCTACCGCGACGAAGCGGCGGCTGGGGGGCTGGCGGCGCTGCGGCAGCTGCACGGCAAGGAGCTGTCGTTCAACAACCTGCTGGACGTGGAGGGCGCGCTGCTGGCGGTTTCCGCGTGGCAGGGAAGTCCGCTCGCCGCGTGCGCCATCGTCAAGCACACCACGCCGTGCGGCATCGCGGTGGGCGCGGACGCGGCGGAGGCGTACCGCAAGGCTCTCTCGACGGACCCCACCAGCGCGTTCGGCTCCGTCGTCGCGTTCAGCGTACCGGTGACGGAAGAGGCGGCGGTGCTCATGCGCCCCAACTTCGTGGAGGCGATCGTGGCGCCGTCGTTCGTGCAGGCGGGGCTGCGGCTGCTGGCGGAGAAGAAGAACCTGCGCCTGCTGGAGCTGCCCGCGCTCGCGGCGGACGATGGCGAGCTGGACTGGAAGCGCGTCCGTGGCGGGTTCGTTGCGCAGCGGCGCCTCTCGATGCGCTTTCCGGAGGATGCGTGGCGGGTGGTGACGCAGCGCCAGCCTTCGCCGGAGGAGATGGACGACCTGCGCTTCGCCTGGCGCGCGGTGGCGCCGGTGAAGTCGAACGCCATCCTGCTGGCGCGCGGGGGGATGGCGCTGGGGATCGGGGCGGGGCAGATGAGCCGCGTGGATTCCTCGCGGATCGCGGTGATGAAGGCGCGCGACAACGGGTTCGACCTGGCGGGCGCGGCGCTGGCCTCGGACGCGTTCTTCCCCTTCCGCGACGGGGTGGATGCGGTGGCGGAGGCGGGCGTGCGCGCCATCATCCAGCCCGGCGGCTCCGTCCGCGACGACGAGGTGGTCGCCGCTGCGGACGAGCACGGCATCGCGATGGTGTTCACCGGGCGGCGGCTGTTCCGGCATTGAGGTGAACGGGTGAACGGGTGGACGGGTGAATGGGTGAATGGGTGAATGGGTGAATGGGTAAATGGGTGAATGGGTGAATGGGTGAACGGGGCCCCCTCGTCCTGGGCGCGCGTCCTCGCCGTAGACCCCGGGTTGAAACCCGGGGCTAGGACGGCCACAAGCCCGGTCCCGGCTCGTTGCACTCGCCGAACCGGGCTTCAACACCATAGGCGCTTCCCGCACGGTACCCCCGGCGTGAGCGGGTGAAGCCCCGGCGGGCGAGCTCCGCGAGCCCAGGGCGGGGCTTGTGGCCGTTCCAGCCGCGGGTTTCAACCCGCGGCGGCTCCGTCCGCGACGACGAGGTGGTCGCCGCCGCCGACGAGCACGGCATCGCGATGGTGTTCACCGGGCGGCGGCTGTTCCGGCATTGAGGTGAACGGGTGGACGGGTGAATGGGTGAATGGGTGAATGGGTGAATGGGTGAACGGGGCCCCCTCGTCCTGGGCGCGCGTCCTCGCCGTAGACCCCGGGTTGAAACCCGGGGCTAGGACGGCCACAAGCCCGGTCCCGGCTCGTTGCACTCGCGGAACCGGGCTTCAACACCATGGGCGCTTCCCGCACGGTACCCCCGGCGTGAGCGGGTGAAGCCCCGCCGGGCGAGCTCCGCGAGCCCAGGGGCGGGGCTTGTGGCCGTTCTAACCGCGGGTTTCAACCCGCGGCGGCGTCCGAACGTTTCCGCATTTGACTCCGCCCGCGAACGCGCCTACCTTGGCGCGCTCTCGAATTTCACGCGCCGCAGTTCGTTGCTTCCGCCCCGGGCGGCGGCGAGGGATGTGCGGCGCGGCCTGTGCCGACCGGGGAACGTCCGTTGCGCGGACTGATCTTCGATCCCTTCGCGGGGATCAGCGGCGACATGACCGTCGCCGCGCTGCTGGACCTGGGGCTGCCGCTGGAATGGCTGCGCTCCTTCGTCGCCGGGCTGAACCTGGGCGACATCCGCGTGGACGCGGAGCGAGTGAACCGCAAGGGGATCGCCTGCACCCGCCTGGTGCTGTCGCTGCCGCACGAGCACGCGCACCGCCACCTGCACCACGTGGTGCGCATCATCGAGGGCACCGGCGTGGCGCCGGAAGTGCGCGACCGTGCTGTACATGCGTTCACGCTTCTTGCGGAGTCCGAGGCCGCCGTGCACGGGACCACGGTGGAGCGGGTGCACTTTCACGAGGTGGGCGCGCTGGACGCCATCGTGGACGTGCTGAGCGCCGTCGCCGGCTGTCACGAGCTGGGCGCTACGTCGTTCTACACGCGGCCCGTGGCGCTGGGGCGGGGCTGGGTGGACATGGAGCACGGGCACTTTCCCGTCCCCCCGCCCGCCGTCCTCAAGCTCCTGCAGGGCGTCCCCGTGCGCGACCCGGAGTTCGAGGGCGAATGCACCACCCCCACGGGCGCCGCGCTCGTCCAGGCGCTCACCGGGGGCGCGCCGCCGCCGGCCACCTACACCCCGGTCGCCAGCGGCTTCGGCGCGGGGACGCGCGACCCGCAGGACCGCCCCAACTGCCTGCGCCTGGTGCTCATCGAGCCGCAGGGCGGCGCGGACGAGGGGATCGTGGTGGTGCAGTGCGACGTGGACGACCTGACGCCGGAGTACGTGCCCACGCTGCTGCAGGCCGTGCTGGACGCCGGCGCCGCCGACTGCTCCGCCCAGCCGCTGGTGATGAAGAAGGGGCGCCCCGGCGTGCGCGTGGAGGCGCTGGCCAGCCCCGAGAAGCTGGAGGCGGTCTCCACCGCGCTCTTCCGCGCCGGATCGACCATCGGGCTGCGCTTCTGGCCCGCGGGGCGGCGGGTGCTGCCGCGGCGGGTGGAGACGGTGCGGTGGCGCGGCGAGGAGATCCGCGTCAAGCGCAGCGCCCTTCCCGGGGGCGGCGAGCGCGCCAAGCCGGAGTTCGACGACGTGGCGCGCGCGGCCGCGCGCCTGGGGATGACGCCGCTGGAGGCGTACCGCGCCCTGCTGGCGGACGGCGTCGCCCGCGAGGAGTGAGAGACGGCCGGCCCGCCGCCGGCCCGCAAGGCCGCTCCCCCCGCGGGGAGCGTGATCCCATTCCACCCAACGGAGGATGCCGATGAAGATCGATCGTGGCCTGCTCGCCACGCTGGCCCTTGCGGCGCTCACCGCCGCCTGCGCCAGCGCGGGCGGCACGTCGGACCCGGGCGGCGGAGGAGGGCCGCGCATCACCGTGCCCCCGCCGGACGTGGTCTGCTCCACCGGCCGCGTGGCCGCCACCCCGGCCGCCGACAGCGCCGCGGGAACGCTGGCGCTGATGGGCACCATGTCGGACTCCGCGCAGGCGGCGCAGTACCTGATCGCCCGGCAGCAGGCGGGCCGCGCCATCGCGGCGGACCCGGGGAACGCGTACGGCTACTACCTGGCCGGCCAGGCTGCCCTGGGCACCGCGGACTACGCCGACGCCGACAGCCTGCTGCGCCGGGCCGAGGAGCTGTGCCCGGAGCTGGGGCCCTACGACGTGAACCGCCTGCGCCGCCTGGGCGCGGCCAACTCGGTGGAGCGCGGCAACGCCCTCATCCAGTCGGCGGACACCACGGGCGGCCTGGCGGCGTACAACCTGGCCCTCAGCATGGACCCCACCAACTACCCGGCGGAGTTCTACCTGGGCCTGATCGCCTTCCAGCGCCAGAACACCGAAGAGGCGGTGCGCCACTGGCGGCGGGTGGTGGAGATCATCGACGAGCTCCCCGCCGACACCTCGGTGGAGGTGATGCAGGGGCGGATGGAGACGCGCGGCAACACGCTGAACGCGCTGGTGCTGGCGAGCGCGCAGTACCTGAACCGCCAGCAGTCGCCGGCGGCGGCAACGCTGCTGGCGGAGCTGACGCAGCTGCTCCCCAACAACCCCGAGGCGTGGTACAACTACGCCCTGGCGCTCAACAACCTGCAGCGCTGGCAGGACCTGCTCCCGGTCGCCCGGCGGGCCACGGAGATCGCGCCGCTCAGCTACGGGTCGTGGATCCTGTACTACAACGCGTTCGCGGGCCAGTCGCAGGCGGCCACGCAGGCGGGGAACACGGCGCAGGCGGGCGAGCTGGGGCGCCAGGCGCGCCAGATCAGCACGCAGAGCGAGAGCCTGCCGGTGCAGCTGGAGGGGATCACCATCGACGTGGAGGCGGAGAACACGCAGGTGCGCGGCACCGCGGTGGGCACCGCCAACCGCAACCCGGTGCAGGTGGAGTTCACCCTGCACGGGGCGGACGGGCCGCTGGGCACGGGCACGGTGACCATCACCCCGCCCGCGCAGGACCAGCAGTCGCGCTTCGAGCTCACCATTCCCAACTCCGCGCCGGTGCTGGGCGTTACCTACCGCGTGGTCGGCGGGTGAAGCCGGAGGCGAGGGAATAGGGAATAGGGAACAGCGGATGGATGCACGGCGGGGCGAGGGAGCGGATCCCTCGCCCCGCCGGCGTTCGCGGCGAGAGGCAGCGCTCGATCGTTCGCCGTGGGGAGAGAGACGCGTGCGGCCGAACCTGTCCCCTCGCAGTCGCAGGCTATTCCCTATTCCCTATTCCCTGTCCCCTGTCCCCTGTCCCCTGTCCCCTGTCCCCTGTCCCCTGTCCCCTGT
>DATAAG010000875.1:0-4530 GCA_036260235.1 Longimicrobium sp. | reverse complement strand
GCGCGCCCCTCCGGCGGCACCCCCAGGTGGTCCAGCACCCGCGCCATCACCGCGTCGGGATCGCGGACCAGGTCCTCGTAGCGCACCGTGAGCACGGAGGCCGGGTGGCGCTCCGCGATCCGCACCGCCCGGCGCCAGTCGCGCGCGGCCTTCACCAGGTTGGGCTGCATCACCGCGCCGCTGATGGAGCGGCTGCTGCGCTTGGAGTTGTAGACCGCCCGGCCGTCGCGCACCACGTGCACGAAGCGCACGCCCGGGAGCCACTCCTCCAGCAGGCCGACGTAGAAGAAGGGCGGGTTCTTCACCACCCGCACCAGGGCCTCCGGGTCGCGCCGGCCGAAGTACAGCTCCAGCAGGGCGCGGGCGAGCTCGCGCTTGCCGTACGGCGGCCCCGCCCCGCGCAGCGCCGCCACCACCTCCGGCCGCGCCAGCCCCAGCTCGGCGAACTGCACCTCGGCGAACAGGTAGTCCGCCAGCGCCTCCAGGTCGGCGGCGGAGCGCAGCGGCCCGCCGTACTCCACGACGCGCGAGACGAAGGCGCTCTCCAGCGACACCGACACCCCGCGGTACCGGTTCAGGAGCGCGGCGAAGAGGGTGGAGCCGGAGCGGCTGTCGTACAGCACGAAGGCGTAGCGCGGCTCCGCCGCGGGGGCCGCCGGCGCGGGCGGCGCGGACGCGTGCAGGGTCTCCGTCACGACGGGTCCACCAGGGTGTAGCCGTAGGCGGCCGCCTCGGCCTCGTACTCCGCCGCGGCCCGGCGCAGCGCCGGGCCCCGCCACCAGTGGGCCAGGTCGCGCCGCCACTGGGCCAGGTACCGGTCGTTGGTCCCCCCGCGCACCTCCATGCGCACCGGCGCCGGGGCCAGCCCCACGAAGGCGGCCACCCGGTCCGCCGCCTCCTGCGGGCGGGCGGCGAAGTCCTCGTAGCGCAGCACCATCAGGTTGCGCACGTGCGGCCGGTCCGCCTGGAAGATGCGGTGGCAGTGGAACCAGTGGCGCAGGTGTGCGGCCACCGGCTGCTGCCGCCACTTGCGCCAGCGGCGCCGGGTGAACGCCTGCGTGGCGTACGCCGCCGCCACCGGGTGGCGCGTGACCACCAGGAAGTACGACGCCGGGAAGCACGCCTGCAGAAAGCGCATCCGCAGCAGGTTGGGCGGCGACTTCTCCGCCAGCACCGCCCGGTCCAGCTCCCAGTGGCGGCTCCACTCCCGCCACAGCCGGGCGGCGGCCGCCGGCGTGGCCAGCGGCGAGTCCTCCGTCAGGTGCGCGCGGGGGTCGAAGCCGAAGCGCCCGGGCCCGCCGTACCGTTTGGCCGGGAGAAAGACGCTCTGCAGGTGCTGCCCCTCGTCCTCGGGCGCGCCGGTGCCGGTGAACCCGCTCACCTCCGGGTGGTCGCGCAGCACCCGGTGCACGATGCTGGTGCCGCTCCGGTGCACCCCGCAGATGAAGAGGAAGCGGTGCCCCTCCGGCCCCGGGGCGGCGACCGCGTCCACGCCCGCGGCGGCGGCGGGGGTGGCGGCGGCGCTCACGGCCGCAGCACTCCCGCGGCGCGCAGCCGGGCCAGCACCTGCGCCACCGCCTCCTCCACCTCCACGGCCGAGGTGTCGATCCGCAGCTCCGGCGACTCCGGCGCCTCGTACGGCGCCGCCACCCCGGTGAGCCCGGCCACGGCGCCGCTGGCGGAGCCCGCGTACAGCCCCTTGGGGTCGCGCCGCCGCAGCTCCTCCAGCGGCGCGTCCACGTGCACCTCCAGAAAGGCGCCCTCCGGCAGGAGCGCGCGCACCCGCGCCCGGTCGCCGGCGTAGGGCGAGACGAAGGTGCAGAGGACGATGGCGCCCGCCTCGAAGAACAGGCGCGCCACCTCGCCCGCGCGGCGCACGTTCTCCGCCCGGTCCTCGGGCGAGAAGCCCAGGTCGCCGTTCAGCCCGTGGCGCAGCTGGTCGCCGTCCAGCAGCATGGTCTGGCACCCCTGGGCGAAGAGCCGCCGCTCCACCGCCCGGGCGATCGTGGTCTTTCCCGCCCCCGAAAGGCCGGTGAGCCACACCACCGCGGCGCCGTGCCCGTTGCGCGCCTCGCGCTCCGCGCGGGGGACGTTCCACCCCTCCCAGGTCACCCCCGGCGAGACCGGCGCCGGCGCCGCCTCCTGGGCCGGCTGCGCCGGGCCGAAGAGCTCGTCCGCCGTCTGCACCGGGCCCCGGATCATCCCCGCCGCCACCGTGGCGTTGGAGTACGGATCGACCAGGATGAAGCTCCCCGTGGCGCGGTTCAGCTGGTAGGCGTCGTAGAACACCGGCACCGAGGTGCTCACCTCCACCCGGCCGATGTCGTTCAAGCCCAGCCGGTCCGCCTCCTCGCGGTGCAGCGTGTCCACGTCCATCCGGTACACGATGCGGGTGACGAAGGCCCGGGCCGTCCGCGAGGTGTGCTGGATCACGTAGGGGGTGCCGGGGTCCAGCGGCTCGTCGGCCATCCAGCACATCATGGCGTCGAAGCGGGTGGCCACCGTGGGCAGGTTCATGCTGCGCACGATCATGTCGCCCCGCCCGATGTCCACCTCGTCCTCCACGGTCAGCACCACCGAGTCGCCCTCCGCCGCCTCGGGAAGGGGCCCGTCGGCCGTCTCCACCGCCCGGATGCGGGTGCGGATGCCGGAGGGGAGCACCACCACCTCCTCGCCCGGCGCCACCGTTCCCGACGCCACCCGCCCCGCGAAGCCGCGGAAGTCCTGGTGGGGGCGAATGACGTGCTGCACGGGAAAGCGGAAGTCGACCAGGTTGCGGTCGGCGCCCACGTTCACGTGCTCCAGGTGGTGCAGCAGGGTGGCGCCGTCGTACCAGGGCATCCGCTCGCTGCGGTGCACCACGTTGTCGCCCTGCAGCGCCGAGATGGGGATGAAGGTGAGGTCCTTGATCCCCAGCTTCTCGGCGAAGTCGGTGTACTCCTCCACGATGGCCGCGTAGACCTCCTCGCGGAAGTCCACCAGGTCCATCTTGTTCACCGCCACCACCACGTGGGGGATGCGCAGCAGCGAGGCGATGAAGCCGTGCCGCCGCGACTGGGTGAGCACGCCGCGGCGGGCGTCCACCAGCACGATGGCCAGCTCCGCCGTGGACGCGCCCGTCACCATGTTGCGCGTGTACTGCACGTGCCCCGGCGTGTCGGCGATGATGAACTTGCGCCGGGGCGTCGCGAAGTAGCGGTAGGCCACGTCGATGGTGATCTTCTGCTCCCGCTCCGCCCGCAGGCCGTCGGTGAGGAGGGCCAGGTTGATCCCGTCCTCGCCCCGCCGGCGGGTGGCCCCCTCCAGCGCCAGGAGCTGGTCCTCGAAGATGGACTTGGTGTCGTACAGCAGCCGCCCGATGAGCGTGCTCTTGCCGTCGTCCACGCTTCCCGCGGTGGCCAGGCGCAGCAGGTCCATCTCCTGGGGCGGCCGGGCCGTCGCGACGGCCGGCGCCTCTGCTTCCAGCGTCTCGGTCAAAAGTACCCCTGCCGCTTGCGGTCTTCCATCGCCGCCTCCGACCGCTGGTCGTCGGCGCGCGTGCCGCGCTCCGTCACCCGCGCGGCGGCGATCTCCAGGATGATGTCCTCCACCGAGGCGGCGTCGCTCTCCACCGCGCCGGTGCAGGTGGCGTCGCCCACGGTGCGAAAGCGCACCGTGCGCTCCTCGAACGACTCGCCCGGCAGCAGGGTGATCCAGGGGCTGCGGGCCAGCCACTGCCCGTCGCGGCGGAACACCTCGCGCCGGTGCGAGAAGTAGAGCGAGGGGATGGGGATCCGCTCGCGGGCGATGTACTGCCAGACGTCCATCTCCGTCCAGTTGCTGAGCGGAAAGACGCGGAAGTGCTCGCCCGGGTTCTTGCGCCCGTTGTACAGGCTCCACAGCTCCGGGCGCTGGTTGCGGGGCTCCCACTGCCCCAGCGCGTCGCGGTGGCTGAAGAAGCGCTCCTTGGCCCGCGCCTTCTCCTCGTCGCGCCGCCCGCCGCCGAACGCCGCGTCCACCTTCAGCTCCGCCAGCGCGTCCAGCAGCGTCACCGTCTGCAGCGCGTTGCGGCTGGCCCGCGGCCCCGTCTCGTCCACGCAGCGGCCGCGGTCGATGGAGTCCTGCACGGAGCGGACGACCAGCTCCGCCCCGGCCTCGCGCACCAGCCAGTCGCGGTACTCCAGCGTCTCGGGGAAGTTGTGCCCGGTGTCCACGTGCAGCAGCGGAAAGGGAAAGCGCCCCGGCCAGAACGCCTTCTGGGCCAGGCGCACCATCACGATGCTGTCCTTGCCGCCGGAAAAGAGGAGCACCGCCCGCTCGAACTGGGCGGCCACCTCGCGCATCACGTGGATCGCCTCGGACTCCAGCTGGTCCAGGTGGCTCCTGCGGTGCCGCGGCGGCGCCTCGGCGGGGGGGGCGGGCGCGCGGGGCTCCGCGAGCACCGCCGCGCCGGCTGGGGAACTGGAGAGCATGCGCTTCGCGAGCCTTCCGGGTGTTCGCCGCCGGCATGTGCGCGGCGGCGGGGGGTTGATGGACCCCGCCCCCCCCCGC
>DATAAG010000874.1:0-11515 GCA_036260235.1 Longimicrobium sp. | reverse complement strand
CTGGCCGTCACCCTCCTGGACACGCGCTCCGCCACGGCCCGCATCCGCTACCCGGCGGGGGACGATCCGCTGGTGGAGACGGCCGACTGGGTGCAGACCGGGGACGGGGTGCGCTTCGTCCTGCACCTTGCCGCGCCCCCGTTCGGCTACCGCGTGCTCGGCGCCCCGGGCGCGCTGGTGGTCCGCGTCCGCCGCCCCCCCGCCGTCTCGCGCCGCCGCCCGCTGCGCGGCCTCACCATCGCCGTGGACCCCGGCCATCCCCCCGCCGGGGCGGTGGGGCCCACGGGGCTTCCGGAGTCCGAGGCCACCCTGGCGGTGGCGCGGCGGCTGGCCAGGCTGCTGGAGGCCCGGGGCGCGCGCGTGGTGCTCACCCGGTCGGACGCCGGGGCCGTGGGGCTGGACGAGCGGCCGGCGCGGGCGCTGGCGGCCGATGCGCACGCCCTGGTGTCGCTGCACGCCGACGCGCTCCCCCCCGGCGTGGACCTGGCCCGCGGCCGGGGTACGTCCACCCACTTCTTCCATCCGCACTCCGCCGCCCTGGCCCGCGCCGTCCAGCGTGGCATGCTGGCGCGCATGGGGCTGGAGGACCGGGGCGTCTCGCGCAGCAGCCTGGCCCTGGTGCGCACCCCGTGGATGCCGGCCGTGCTCTGCGAGGGCGCCACGCTGGTCGATCCGGTGCACGAGGCGGCGCTGCGCACCCCCGCCTTCCAGGAAGCCTACGCCCGTGGGGTGGCCGACGGGCTGGAGGCCTTCTTCCGCGGCCTGGCCGCCCCCGGCGCGGCCCGTCCCTGACCTTCGGCGGGCCGGCCCTCCCGCCGCCAATCCTGCCCCACCATCCCGCTCCTCGAAGACCGAACGCGGCGGCCTCCCTCCCGGCGCCGTCCGCCACGGGCGCCCGCGGAGGGCGACGCCGTCCGCCGGGGCGGGGCTACGCCTCGCCCTTCAGGGGGTGGAACTCCACGACGCCGGGAAAGGGCTCGCTCCGCAGGCCGTACAGGACGCCGGTCGCGGGGTCCAGCGCGATGCGGAACACGGGCTGCGCGAGCGTCAGCACGTCCAGCAGGCGCCCGTCCCAGTCGAACACGTGCACCTCCGTCGCCTGGCTCACGTCCTCGCTGCCGTCTCCCCTGGCCTTTCCCGAGAAGAGCGCGTACACCCGCCGCTCGCTGGCCGCCACGTCCAGGTAGGCGTACTGCGTGGACCCGGTGGGGACGAAGCGGTTCATCTTCTCGCGCGGGTCCGGCACCACGCGGTAGACGGGGGTGAAGTCGCGCGGCCCCGCCACCGAGCCCACCTTGCGCCCGTGGCGGTCGAAGAAGTCCAGCTGGTTGCGGAACTGGTACGCGACCACCAGCCGCCGCCGCGCGGGGTCCGCCGCCAGCGCCGTGCGCCCGATCAGCATCACCACGTCGGGAAGCTCGCGCGAGAACGGGGTGACCGCCTCCTTGCGGGCCAGCCGGAACCCGTTCTCATGCCGCGCGTGCACCCGCAGCACCTCGTGCGGGAACAGCCCGTTGGCCACCAGGGTGTCGCCCATGCGCACCGTCTGGAAGAGGTTCCCCGGAACGGCAGCGATCTCGGCGTGCCGCAGCTCGGGCTCCGCCAGGTCGTACAGGGTGGCCCGGGCGCCCTGCAGGTCGTAGATCCACGCGCGCCCGCCGCCCGCGTCCTCGATGGAGCGCGGCCACAGGAACTCGCCCGGCCCCCGGCCGAAGCGGGCGAAGGGGCGAAGGTCACCCGTGCGCCGGTCCACCCGCACCAGCGGCCGGGCGCCGCGCAGGTCGGCGACCACCAGGTGGCTTCCCACCACCTCCACCTCCTGCGGGTGGGCCCACGCCAGCGAGTCGCCGATGATCCGCGCCACGTCCAGCGACTGGCGGGTGGCCGAGGCGGGCAGCCGCTGCGGCCGCGGATCGGCCGCCGAGCGCGCATAGGTGCGCTCGGTGGAGGCGAGCCGAAGGTCGGCGGGCGAGGCGCCCGAGGCCCGGTACCACACCAGGGATCCGCACACCGCCAGCGCGGCGATCCAGCCGATTGCACGCATCTTGATTCCCGGGGAGAGGGGGAGAGGAGAAGCCGGGCGGAAAAGGCGCATCCGTCCGGCGGCACTGCCGCGGCGTGGGCGGGTTCAGTCCCCGGGCCCTTCGGACATGCCGGGATACGCCACGCCGTTCACGAAGCAGACGCTCAGGGCGTCCATGTAGCAGATGCCCGTCTGCGCACACGCGTCGCCCACCGTGCTCGGGCCCCCGTTGAACCCGATGGGCGCGGCGACCGCCGCGGCCGCCATCAGCGGCGCCAGCACGCGGCGGCGCGAGAACACTCTTCCCTCGCTCATGGTCCCCGTTCCTGGACTGGGTGAAGACTCTCGGTCTGTGCGGGCGCTTCCTCGCGGCGCGCAGATCAGCGCGGCGGGCCCGGGAGCGCGCCGCCGGTGGAGCAAGGGAGGTCTCAGCCCCCGGCCTGCCAGACGCCGGGGTATGGCTGGCCGTTCACGAAGCAGGTGTCGGTGTCGTTGCTGTAGCAGGTGCCGGTCTGCGCGCAGGCCTCACCCACGGTGAGCGACTTGCCCGAGCCGAAGCCCAGGGGTACGGCGACGGCCGCGAGGGCCACCAGCGGCGTGAGGAGGCGGCGCCGCCAGGAGTTCGTGGTGTACATGGGGTTCCTTTCGATGTGTGTGTGTCGCGTTGCGCGTGCGAGGAAGCGCCCGGCGGAACACGCCATCTGCAGAGATGATGGCGCATTCTGGATCACAAGCTAACGCGCCCTCCCGGCCCCCACATGCCAGAAACGCGTGTTTTTCGGCGCTTTGGGATATCTCCTGTTTCCTCTCTGCCCCGATGCCTGGCCCGATGCACCGCAACCGGCGGGGGCGAACGGCCCGGCACCGCCGGACCGGGGGTGCAGCCTTCTCCGTGTCCGGGAGCGGTGGGGGCTGATGGGGATCTCCGGCGGAGGGGATCGGTGGGCGCGGAATGCGCCGCCACCCGGTCGGGCGGCGGCGCGTTCTTTTTTGAACCAGACCACGCCCGCTCAGGCCGGCGCATGCCCGGAACGGGCGGTCGGGGATGGGTGCGGATACCCGGCCCGGGCCATCCACCGCTCCAGCAGCCACTCCCAGCCCAGGGTGCCGCGCAACTGCCCGGGTCGAAGCCCGAACACCGTCACCAGCTGGCGGCTGAGCGCCGAGTCGCTGCTGTAGCCCAGCTCCAGCGCAATCTCCAGCACCGTCCGGTCGCCGTCCGCCTGGATGCGCAGCGTGGCGTGCAGGGCGCGCGCGGCCTGGTGCCACCGGTGCGGAACGGGAAGGCGCTTCTTGCGCAGGCGCGTCCGCGCGCCGCCCTCCGGCTCGCCCACGGCGCGCAGGAGGGTGGAAAGCTCCGGGTGCGCCGGCGCGCGAAGGAAGATCTCGCGCACCAGGAACTGCAGGCGCGGCGACAGGGGAACGCCGCGCAGCGCGAGCCACTCGGAAACCTGGTCGTGCAGCGCCGCGGGGTCGGCCAGCGCCGGGCGAAGCGCCTCGTAGATCGGCTCGCCTTCCAGCAGCACCGCCCGCAGCCACAGCGCCCCCGCGCGCCGGGCCACGCGCAGGGTCTCGTGGTGCGTGGTGGGCCGCACCAGCGCCACCAGCGGGCCCGAGAGGCCCGCCCGCAGCCGCAGCAGCGACGCGTCGGCCGCCTCGTCGCGGCCGGCGCCCAGGGGCATCGCGAAGACGGATCCGAAGCACGCCGCGGGGATGGCCGCCCGGCCCGGGCGCATGGCGTGCAGGTGGGTGTACGGCGGGTGCGCGTGAAGGAGCGTGGCTCTCTCCTCGACGGCCGGCGCGGCTCCGCTCAACGCGCCCCCCCGCGCGCGAGCGCCTCCTGCACCCAGGCCTGCACCTGCGCGCCCGAGCTTCCGCCCACCGCCACCCTGCCCTCCACCACGATGGTGGGCGTTCCCTGGATCCCGATGGCGTCGCCGGCCGCCACGTCCTGCCCCACGCGGTCAAAGTGGCGCTCCTCCGCCACGCAGCGGCCGAACTCGTCCGCGTCGGGCACGCCCACCTCGCGGGCCAGGGCGGCCCAGTCCACCGTCCCCAGCTGCTCGCGCCTTGCGAACAGCGCGTCGTGGTACGCCTCGAAGCGGCCCTGCTCGGCCGCGCACTCGGCGGCCAGCGCGGCGGGGACGGCGTTGGGGTGGATGGATTCCAGCGGATAGTGCCGGAAGACGAGCGCCACGTCGTCCGGCCAGCGCTGCTGGAGGACCCGCAGGGCCTCCGCCGCGCGGCCGCAGCCGGCGCATTCGAAATCCGAGAACACCACCACCCGCACCCGTGCGTCCGCCGGCCCGATCAGCCGCCCTCCGGCCGCCGCCGGCTGCCAGTTCTCCACCTGCCGGAACGCCGAGGCGGCCGCGGCCGGCGCGGGGCTTTCGAACGAGTTCCACACGGCCATGCCGATGACGGCCACGCAGCAGGCCGCCACGAGAACCGTCGCGATGTTCAGGAGTCGTTCCTTCACGAGAGCCTTCTTTGCAAGGGGGTGTGCGGGGGCCGCAGCGGAGCACTGCTGCCAGCATCCGGGAGAGGGCGGGACGACCGTGGCGTACCGCTCTCCCCAGGACCTGGAAACACCTGTATCGCAAGAAGCACCGCTAAATTTACGTTTACGGCCAAAATGCGCGCACTTCACCAAAACATGCCGGAAACGGAAATAGCTCAAGTGGTGCGCTGGGTTCAGGATCGGGGCGATGCTGCACGTTTTGGCGGGATGCATGCGTGAGTGTGTCACGGCGCTGATCCGCCACCCCCGCACCCGCGGCGCCGGACGCGGCGAGGGGACGGCAGCAGCGCCTTTCCGGGATACGGTTCGGAGCCGCGCATCCGGATCCCCCGGGGCGTGGGCCCGCACGCCGGGATGACCGTCTGCCGCCCGGCCCCGCGAGCAGGGGCGCATCAGCGGCGCAGCGGACGCGGCGAAGCCCGCCGGGTGATCCTGGCGGGCTTCGCGCTCCACGACGGGAGGCGGTCCGGAGGCGGGCCGCTACAGCGCCTTCACCTCCGCCACCAGGCGGGCTCCTGCTGAGGCGGCTTTCTCAGGAGCGCCTGTAGACGCGGGGCGCGCCCTCCATCACATCAGACGTTCGGGTTTGTTGCGGACGAACGCGGGCTCCTGCCGAGGCGACTTTCTCAGGAATATTCTGTCGGAGACAAGATGACGTTCCGTGGGCCGATCAGCCGGCGTCAACGCGTACGGTTGACCCTGGAGAGCGGAGAACCGGCCTGAGCGGCCCGTTCATACCAGCAGGCTGCCCGCAGGCGGCTCCGCCGCACTCCCAGGCCATGGTCGTACAGAGCACCGAGGCGGTTCATGGCTTCGGCAGAACCGGCGTCCGCGGCCCTGCGATACCAGTTCCTCGCGTGCGCGTAGTCCCGGGGCACACCAATACCCTGTTCGTAGCTCCTGCCTGCCGCGAACATCCCCCGCGGCGATCCCCGTGCCGCGGCGGAGCGGTACCATCGGAGGGCCGCCACCGTGTCGCGGGCGGTACCCAGTCCCCGCTCGTACATCAGCCCAAGGTCCACCATGGCATCCACGGAGCCTGCGTCCACGGCTCTCCGGTACCAGTCGAACGCCCGCCGATCGCTGCCGGCGTTCCGCTCCCGCTGCTCCAGAGCGCCAAGGCTGCGCATGGCTTCGGCATAGCCTTTCTCCCGCGCAGCTTTGAAGAACCATTCCTTCGCCAGGTAGTCGTTCTGCGCCGCGCCGTCGCTGAGATACGCTACGGCCAGCGCGTACATGCCGTGGGCATCCCGCTCCTGGCTCGCCGCCCTGCGCAGCCAGTGCATCCCGAGCGCGGGCTGTGGCTTGACTCCCGGGCGGCCGTGAAAATAGATGAACCCCAGGCACGCCATGGCCTCCGAACTTCCAGCGCTGGCGGCCACTTCGAAGAGGGAAGCGGCGCGAGCGTACTTCCTGTCGTGGTACAACTCTCTGGCCCTGTCGAGGTTTGCCGCCGCGGTGGACCGGTCGGCAGGGGTGGTGGAGGCCGCAACCGTGTCCATCCCGCACGTGATGTCGGACACGGTCGCCTCAGGGGGGACGCTCGGGCAGAACACGAGCGCAAAGGCAAGCGCGAATGCAGCGGCGGCCGCGCCCGCCCGGCGGGGCACCAGGCGCCGCCACCACGGGGCAGTCAGCACCAGGCGCGCCGGATCGACGTCAGCGCGCCTTGCCACCGCCAGGCACTCGTGCTCGCCGAAGTGCTCCAACTTCAACGCCAGGCGCGCCTCATCGTACGCGGCCTGTACGGACGCGCCGGACGCGATGGCGCCGTAGAACGCGGCACTGAAGGCAATCGCGGCCTCGTCCGAGATCCTGCGGCGGGTGCCGATGGCGCATCCGACGGCCTGGGCGATCGCCTCCGCCTGCGGCAGCGAGAAGCAGGCGTTCAGAACCACCACGCGAACTTCGCCACCGGACTGCCCGAACAGCTGCACCAGCGCCTCGGCCCTCACCAGGTGCGGCCGCACCCCGTCCCGCGCGACCAGCACCAGCCCCTCGGTCTGCCCGTGTCCGCTGAAGTGCACCACCTGCGGACGCGTCCTGCGGAGCGCCTGCACCAGGTCCCCGATGCGCGCAGCCAGGCGGTAGTCGAACTCCAGCGCCTTCGGACGTCCGGCGGCGCGCAGGTTCTCCTGGATCTGCCGCACTTCCTCGTCCAGCAGCAGCCGCTGGGTGCTTCCGTCCGCCAGGATGGAGTGGGCGTCAGCCGCGAAGAACAGGACCTTGACCTTGCGCATGATGCTCTGCTGAAGCGAGAGGGGTACCTGAACGTCAGTCGGCCCGAAGCCCCTTGAAGCCGCACACGCGGAGGGCACCGCGGCCAGGTCACCGACGGACAGGGAGACCGCGGAGGCTGCGGCGCTCCAGGTGGAACGCTCGCTCCAGGGGAAATCCGGGATCGGGGCTGCCCAGCATCAGGATCTGCGGCTCCTGGCGCGGGCCGCGCTCCGCCACCACGTGGTCCCGCACCAGCCGGTACAGGTCGCAGAACGTGCCGGCGAAGGCACCCTCATCCCACAGGTCCAGCAGGTGGCGCGTAAACAGACCGTCCTGCGCCTTCTGGTCCTCGCGCGCGGAGGCGAGCAGGAGCACGCTGGCCCGGATGCCGTCCGTGTCGTGCGGCGGCGCCCCGATGCACGAGCCGGCGTAGTCCGCCGCACCTGCGGGCCAGCCGCGCGCAGCGCGATGAAGTGCGTTCCCCCCGCGCATCCTCCGCGGCGCGCGCCGGGCGGCGGCGTATCCCGGGTGCACGAGCTCGTTCTCGTCGCGGCCACTGCCGCCGCTGTGGCAGCCGTCCGTCACGACCACGACGCGCACGCCGGGCGCGAACAGCCGCCAGTAGCCGGCCAGCTGGTCATCCACGATCTCGCCGTCGTAGAGGCACCAGGTCTCGTCCCAGCCGTGCCCCTCGTCGCAGTTGGCGTCCGCCTCCAGGCAGCCGTGGCCGGAGAAGGTGACGAGCAGGACGTCGCCCCTGGTCATGGAGCCCGCCGCCGCGGTGAGCGCGTCGTGGACGGCTTTGCGCGTCGCCGCCGCCCCTCGCAGCACCAGCAGCGATTCGTAGCCGGCCTGCTCCGCGAGGCAGGCCATCCGCCAGGCGAGGCTCTCGCTGTACTGCAGCGGGTGGCCGAACATGCGTCCCCGGGGGGTGTTGACGCCGATGTGGATCGAAACGGCACGTGCCATGGCGTGCTTCCCGGACAGGTGTGTGCCGCCGCCCGGCGGACGGCGGCGAGGAACGGATCAGGCGCCGCCCCCCGCGCCCGCGCCGGCCACCACGCAGTTCAGGGCGTAGGCGCCCGCGTCGGGCGGGATCTCCGGGCAGCCGCGCGTGCTGGCCGGGGCTTCCTCGAGCGGGCCCCAGAAGCTGGGCAGGACGATGGGCGCGTCCTCGCCGAACAGGCTGTAGAAGGCATGAAAGTGCTTCGGGTGCTCTCCCGGAGCGGGAAGCGGGTGATACTCCAGCGGCAGCGGCTCCGGCGGCAGTTCCTGCGGCGTCTCGTGAAGGATCTCGATGCTCAGCAGGCCATTGCGGGGATGCAGCGTGCCCAGGTTCCGCGTCGTCCCGCCGCCGTGCAGGGGCTCGGCCACCAGGGCCAGCGAGTCCCCGGGAAAGTCCAGGATCTCCCACTCCACCCGGTGTGCGATGGGGCGAAGCTCGCCGGGGCGCATCTCCCAGCACACGCCGGGCGCCACGCGCGTGATGGCGCCCGCGTGCAGGGTGACGCGCGCCACCAGCTTCCGCTTGCTGTCGGGACCGAGGTGGTCCGGGTCCACGGGCCGGCCCGTGATCGCCGCCAGGTCGACGATCTGGCTGCACAGCGACGTGCCGGCCGTTTCGCCCTGGCCCAGGGCCAGGGCGTAGCCCGTCAGCCTGGCCAGGGCGGGAACGCCCAGCAGGGGGCCGCCCTGCACCAGCGCTCCCGCGTCGTAGACCACCACCGGGATGTGCCGGTCTTCGGGGCCGTGCTGGTGCCCGAACATCCCGGGCATCAGCACGTGCATGCGGCCGGTACCGCCGCTTACGGGCTCGGGAACGAACAGGCACAGCCCCGAAAAGGTGATGCGGAGGGTAAAGGCCATGGGTGCATCCGATCCATGAAGGGTGGAGGCGCCATCCCGGAACCGTCCGGGCCAATGGCGGCGCCGCGTGCTCCTGGCGCGAATACATCTGAGGGACGACCACCCGGCCTTTTCACCATCCCGGCGGCGCGCACCGGCGGCGGACGGGCGCAGGGCCCGCGGCGGCGTATTGATAGGTACTGTCGGGGCGGGTATTTTGCGGCGGTTCCAATCCGTTTCCGGCGCGACCCTTCCTCCCCAGGTCCGGATGTCTGACCGGCTGAACGCCGAGGCCGTCTTCATCGAACATCTCGGCACCATCGACCGGGCCGCCGCCAAGGCCAGCCGCAGGTACAACCTGTGGGGCGCCGATGCCGAGGACTTCGGCGCGTGGGTGAGGATGAAGCTGATGGAGGACGACTACGCCGTGTTCCACAAGTTTCGCGGCGAGTCGGACTGGAAGACGTTCATCACCACCGTCGTGACCCGGCACGCCTCCACGTACTCGCGTGAGCGGCTGGGCCGCTGGCGTCCATCGGCCGAAGCCGTGCGGCGCGGCCCGCCGGCGCCGGCGCTGGAGATGCTCGTGCGCCGTGACGGGTATACGCTTTCCCAGGCGGGCGAAAAGCTCCGCACCTCCGGCGCGACCACGCT
Organism: Longimicrobium sp.; assembly: GCA_036260235.1. GTDB lineage: Bacteria > Gemmatimonadota > Gemmatimonadetes > Longimicrobiales > Longimicrobiaceae > Longimicrobium. Next base: position 2,252 of record DATAAG010000874.1, on the reverse strand, counting down.
CTCCGACATCGACCTGGCGCGCCTGCTCGACGGGCTCCCCCAGCGGGCGCCCCTGCGCCCGGTGCAGGTGCCCGCGGAGCCGGTCCTCGAGGCGGCCCAGGCACCGTCCCGCGCGGACGCGCGCCTGGCCGCGGCGGAGTCCGACGCCTGGCGCGGGGAGCTGAGGGCGGGGCTGCACCGCGCCCTGGAACGGCTCACGCCGGAAGAGCGGATGATCGTACAGATGTACTATCGTGACGGCTCTACCGCGGCCGACATCGCGCGCGCGCTCGGCATCGAGCAGAAACCTCTGTACCGCCGCATTCCCAGGCTGCGCGACGCCCTGCGCGGATACCTGGAGGAGCAGGGAATCTCCGCCGGAACGGTCCGCTCACTGCTGACACGGGAGGACCCGTGACACCCGCTTCGAGACTTTTTGCACGCGTGTCCCTCCCATCCTCTTGTGCACTCATGGCCGGAGGTAGCCGGTGAAGGAGCCCAGGCACGACGACGAGCGGCTCTCGGCATTGCTCGCCGGTCGGCTGGAGGGACCGGAGCGCGACGAGCTGCTGGCCTACCTGTCCGCCGCCGATGAAGATCGCGAGGTCTTTGCCCATGCCGCGGCCATCCTGCGCGAGATGGACGAAGAGGACGCACAGGAGGACGGACCGGGCGTGAAGGCGGTTCCCCCGCCGCGCCGCGAGGCGCCTGTGACGTCCATGGCGAGGAGTACGCGCGGCTGGCCTCGCAGGCCCCCGCGATGGGCCGTTCTACCGGCCCTCGCGGGGCTCGTCGTGCTCGGGTGGCTCGCATGGCCCGGGGGCGGCACGCCCGACGTGAGCCCGCAGGCGCTGGCCATGAGCATCCAGGACGCCGGTGCCGGACTTCCCTTCGACGCCTCCCGGCCCTCCGAGGGCATTCCGGGCGACTCCATGCGGGCGGAAGCGGCTTCCGGGACGACGCCGGAATCCGCCGCGCAGGCCGGCGCGTTCCTCGTCCGCCTCGCGCTCGCCATCCAGGAGGGGGATTCGGCCGCGACCGCGACGCTGGCGCTCCAGACGCAACGACGCTTCGACCCGCGGGGGGGTGGCGCGCTCGAGCAGATCCGGGCACGCGCCGGCGCTCCGCCCGCCGAACTGCAGCCGCGGCTGGAACAGGCCACGGATCGGCTGGAAGATCGCCTGGAACCCGGCCACCTGCGGCTGGGCGCCTGGACGGAGGCCGCCCGCCTGGCCGCCGGCCGGCAAAACGCCGGCTACTTTCGCTCCCGGGACAGCGCGCCCATGCTCCGCCTGGCCGAGCGCCTTACCGAGGACGATCCGCAGGCGCGACAGGCCGTTGCGGCTGTCCGGCGCGAGCTTCCCGCGGGGGATCGGGCAGACTGGACCGCGCTGGAGACGAATCTCGCCGCCCTGCTCCAGGCCATCGCCAGCTGAGCGAGAACCGGCTGCGCGACGAACTGGCGCGGGCCGCCAGGGGAGCGGCCCGCGTCCGGGAGCAATGCCCTCCGGCGCAGGCCGTGGATCATCCCCCGACGTAGCGAAAGCCGGCCCACACGGCGGGGGAGAGGCCCTGCCGGCGCATCTCCAGCTGGGCTTTTCTCAGCGCGGCGGCAGGATCGCCGGACGCCCGGTACTCGCGATGGAACGCCTCCATCAGCGGCTGGGCGAGCCGGTCGTTCACCTTCCACAGGCTGCCCACCACGCCGCCCGCCCCGGCGGAGAGGAACGCGCCCGAGAGTCCCGCGAAGCCGCCCGACCGGCCGTGCCGCGCCCGGATGGTGCTGCAGGCCGAGAGCACCACGAGCCGCACGCCGCCCAGGTCCCACCGGCTGATCGTGTCCGCCGGGAGCCGTTCCGCGCCGGCCAGCACCAGGAAGGAGCGCTCGGGCCGCGTGTCGTCGAACACGGCGTGCCCGGCGTAGTGGATCACGTCCGCCTCGCGCGCGCCCGCCCGCAACGCGTCGATGGACGCGTTGCTGCCGGAGAGCGTGTCCGCGTCGGGATAAACGCCACGCAGCGCCTCCATCTCCGCGCGCGCGCCACTCAGCGCGTTCAGCGTGGGATGCTCTCCGGGATCGAACCGGGGATCGGCCACCAGCAGCGCGCGCAGGGCGGACCACTCCGCGGCCGGCTCCCGCCGGGCGGCGTCGGCCAGCCCCGAGGCGGAGCTCAGCGTGTGGCTCTCCACGAGGTCCCGGCCGGTCCGCGGATCCCGCAGCGCCGGAAACGGCACCCGCCCGATCTCGCCGTCGGCGACGATGACCAGCGGCG
>DATAAG010000873.1:0-14302 GCA_036260235.1 Longimicrobium sp. | reverse complement strand
CACCCGCGGCGCGCTGCCGCTGGAGGGGCGCGCGGCGGTGTCGGTGGACGGCGACGCGCAGGCCATCGCCGCCTGCCGCGCGGATGCGCCGCGGGTGCGGGTGGAGGTGGACGAGCCGCTGTACGTGGTCTACACCTCCGGGTCCACCGGCGCGCCCAAGGGGGTGCTGATCCCGCACCGCGCGCTCGCCCGGCTGGTGCGGGCGGCGGACTTCGCCGACCTGGGCGCGGGGCAGGTGTGGCTGCACCACTCGTCCGTGACGTTCGACGCGGCGCCGCTGGAGATGTGGGGCGCGCTGGCCAACGGCGGCCGCCTGGCCGTGCTTCCGCCGCACGCGCCCACGCTGGACGAGCTGGGCGCCTTCATCCGCGAGGAAGGCGTGACGACGGCGTGGCTCACGGCCGGCCTCTTTCACCAGATGGCGGACGCGCGGCTGGAGGACCTGGGCGCGCTCACGCAGCTGATGGCCGGCGGCGACGTGCTCTCCATCCCCCACGTGCGCCGGGTGATGCAGGCGCATCCCCACCTGCGGCTCATCGACGGCTACGGGCCCACGGAGAACGGCACCTTCACCGCCACGCGCGTGATCCGCGCGGAGGACCTGGAGCGCCGGTCCATCCCCATCGGCCACCCGGTCCCCAACACGACCGTGTACGTGCTGGACGGGCGGATGCGGCCCGTGCCCGTCGGCGTCCCCGGCGAGCTGTACACCGGCGGCGACGGGCTGGCCATCGGCTACCTGAACCGGCCGGAGCTCACGGCGGAGCGCTTCGTCACGCTGGAGGTGGACGGACAGGCGGTGCGCGTGTACCGCACGGGCGACCGCGTGCGGCGGCTGGAGGACGGCGCGCTGGAGTTCCTGGGGCGCACCGACTTCCAGGTGAAGATCCGCGGATTCCGCGTGGAGCCGGGCGAGGTGGAGTCCCTCCTCCATTCCCATCCCGCCGTGCGCGGCGCGGCGGTCGCCGTCCGTCCGGACGGCGCCGGGGGCAAGCGGCTGGCCGGCTGGTTCGTGGGGGAGGTGGACGCGGCCGCGGTGCGCGGCTGGCTGCGCGAGCGGCTGCCGGAGTGGATGGTCCCCTCCGCGCTGGTGCGGATGGATGCGCTGCCGCTGAACCGCCACGGCAAGGTGGACCGCGCCGCGCTCCCCGATCCCGCCGTCGCGGAGGACGATGCCCCGGCCTACGTGGCGCCGCGCACGGAGACGGAGGAGCTGCTGGCGGCGCTGTGGGGCGAGGTGCTGGGCACGGAGCGCGTGGGCGTGACCGACGACTTCTTCGCGGGGGGCGGCCACTCGCTGCAGGCCATGCAGCTGGTGACGCGCATCCGCGAGGCGCTGCGGGTGGACCTGCCCCTGCGCGCCCTGTTCGAGGCGCCCACCGTCGCCGGGCTGGCAGGGGTGCTGGCGCCGGACGCGGCGGAGGCGGAGCGGGTGGAGCGCACGGCGCGGCTGGCCCGCGTGGTCCGCCGCATGCCCGACGCGGAGGTGCGCGCGCTGCTGGAAGGCACGGCGGGCGAGGCGCGCGGAAAGACGGAGGCCGCGCGCCGGCAGGAGCTGCTGACCGTACTCCTTCGCGCGGAGGGCGTGGAGGTGGACGAGGCGGCGGCCATCGTGCCGCGTGGGGACGACGGGCCGGCGCCGCTCTCGTTCGCGCAGCAGCGGCTCTGGTTCCTGGACCGGCTGCAGCCCGGCGGCGCGCTGTACAACGTCCCCGTCGCCCTGCGCCTGCGCGGCGACCTGGACGGGCCGGCGCTGGCCCGCGCCCTGGGCGAGGTCGTCCGCCGGCACCAGGTGCTGCGCGCCGTCTTCGCGGGCGACGGCGCGACGGCGCACCAGGTCGTGACGCCGCCGGATGACGAGTTCGCGCTGCCGTTCGAGAACCTGTCGACCTCCGCGGACCCCGAGGCGTCGGCGCTGCGGCGGGCGCGGGACGAGGCGGAGGCGCCCTTCCGCCTGGACACGGGCCCGCTCTACCGCGCGCGGCTGCTGCGCGTGGCGCCGGACGAGCACGTGCTGCTGGTCACCCTGCACCACGCGGTGAGCGACGGGTGGAGCCTGGGCGTGCTGTATCGCGAGCTCTCCGCGCTCTACGCCGCGTTCGCGCGCGGGGAATCGTCGCCGCTGGCGCCGCTGCCGGTGCAGTACGCGGACTTCGCCGTCTGGCAGCGCGCGCACCTGGCCGCGGGCGAGATGGACCGGCAGCTGGCCTGGTGGAAGGCGCGGCTGGCCGGCGCGCCCGCGCTGCTCGCGCTCCCCACCGACCGCCCGCGCCCGCCGGTGCAGACGTACCGCGGTGCCGTCGAACGCACCGTCCTGCCGCCGGAGGCCGCCGAAGCGGTCAGGGTGGCCGGACGGCGCGAGGGCGCCACGCTCTTCATGACGCTGCTGGCGGCGTACCAGGCGCTCCTTTCCCGCTACGCAGGCCAGGACGACGTGGTGGTCGGCTCGCCCGTGGCCGGGCGCACGCGCCCGGAGACGGAGGGGCTCATCGGCTTCTTCGTCAACACGCTGGCGCTGCGCGGCGACCTCTCCGGCGATCCGACCTTCCGCGCGCTGCTGGCGCGCGTGCGCGAGGCCACGCTGGGCGCCTGGGCGCACCAGGACCTGCCCTTCGAGCGGCTGGTGGAAGAGGTGCGGCCCGAGCGCAGCCTGGGCCACAGCCCCGTCTTCCAGGCCTTCTTCGTCCTGCGGGATCCGCAGGACGCGTCGCTGGACCTCCCGGGCCTGCGCGCGGAGCCGCTGCCGGTGGAGCAGGCGACGGCGAAGTTCGACCTGTCGCTGGCGGCGGTGGACGGGCCCGGCGGGCTGGGGCTGGCCCTGCACTACAACGTGGACCTGTTCGACGCCTCCACCGTCCGCCGCATGCTGGACGGCCTGGCGCTGCTGCTTTCCTCCGCCGCGGCGGACCCCGGGCGCCGGGTGGGCGAGCTGCCCCTGCTGGCGGACGCCGAGCGGGCGCGCATCCAGGCGTGGCAGGCCGGGCCCGCGCTGCCGCCGTCCATCGACCCCTTCCCGGCGCAGTTCGCCGCGCGCGTGAGGGAGGCGCCGGACGCGGTGGCGCTCGTCCACGGCGGCGTGTCGCTGACCCGCGCGGAGCTGGACGCGCGCGCCAACCGCATCGCCCGGCACCTGCGGCGGCTGGGCGTGGGGCCGGAGGCGCGCGTGGCGGTGGCGATGGAGCGCACGCCGGAGCTGGTCGCCACGCTGCTGGGCGTGCTGAAGGCGGGCGGCGCCTGCGTACCGCTGGAGCCGCACCTGCCCGCGGAGCGCATCCGCGCCGTGCTGGCGGACGCCGGCGCGCGCGTGTTCGCGGCGTCCGCGTCCCTCGCCGGCCGCGTAGGCCTTCCCGCGGGGTGCCGTCCGCTGGCGATGGACGATGCGGACGCGCGCGCGGCGGTGGACGCGGAGTCGCCGGACGATCCGGGGATCGGCATCCACCCCGAGTCGCTGGCGCACGTCATCTACACCTCCGGATCGACCGGCACGCCCAAGGGGGTGATGATCCGCCACGGCGCGGTGGCCGCCTTCACCGCGTGGATGCGCGAGGCGTTCCCGCTGGCCGAGGGCGAGCGGGTGCTGGGATCCACCTCCGTCAGCTTCGACGTGCACGTGGCGGAGGTGCACTTTGCGCTGGCGGCGGGCGCGCCGCTGCTGCTGGTGGACGACGCGCTGGCCGCGGCCGGGCTGCCGGCGGACGCGCGCGTGGCGCAGGCCAGCATGGTGCCCACCGCCGCCCGCGAGCTGCTGGCGCTGGGAAGGATGCCCGCCGGGCTGCGCCGGGTGAACCTGGCCGGCGAGGCGCTTTCGGCGGACCTGGTGCGCGGGCTGTACGCGGCCGGCATCGCCGAGGTGCACAACCTGTACGGCCCCACGGAGGACACCACCTACGCCACGCACGGCCACTGCGCCGCGGACGGGCCCGTCACCATCGGGCGCTCGTTCGCGGGGCGGCGCGCGTACGTGCTCGACGGCGCGCTGCGCCCGGTGCCCGTGGGCGTGGTGGGCGACCTGTGGCTGGCGGGGTGCGGCGTGGCGCGCGGCTACCTGGGGCGGCCGGAGCTCACGGCGGAGCGCTTCGTCCCCGATCCCTTCGGCGCGCCGGGGGAGCGGATGTACGCCAGCGGCGACCGCGCGCGGTGGCTGGCCGGCGGGGAGATCGAGTACCTGGGCCGCGCGGACCTGCAGCTCAAGGTGCGCGGCTTCCGCATCGAGCCGGGCGAGGTGGAGTCCGTGCTGCGCGCCCATCCGTCCGTCGCGGACGCGGTGGTGGCCGCGCACGGCGCCGAGCTGTCGAAGGGGCTGGTCGCGTACGTGGTCCCGCGCGAGGGCGCATCCATCGACCCCGCCGCGCTGACGGCGCACGCCCGCGACCGGCTGCCGGCGTACATGGTTCCCGCGGCGATCGTGGCGCTGGACGCGTTCCCGCGCACGGTCTCCGGCAAGGTGGACCGCAACGCGCTCCCCGCGCCGGTCTTCTCGGCGGCGGCGGAGGACGCGTACGTGGCGCCGCGCACGCCGGTGGAAGAGGTGCTGGCGGGGATCTGGGCCCGGGTGCTGGGGATGGACCGCGTGGGCGTGGAGGACGACTTCTTCGCCCTGGGCGGCCACTCGCTGCTGGCCACGCGCGTGCTGCTGCACGTGGAGCGGAGCCTGGCGGTGGAGCTGCCGGTGCGGGCGATCTTCGAGGCGCCCACGGTGGCGGCGCTGGCCCGGCGCGTCGAGGCGGCGCGGCAGGGCGGCGAGGCCCGCGAGCGGGTGCCGCTGCGCCCGGCGCGGCGCGGCAGTGAGGCGGCGCTCTCCTTCGCGCAGCAGCGGCTCTGGCTCATCGACCAGATGGAAGGGGCGGGGGCCGCCTACCACGTGCCCGGCGCGGTGCGGCTGCGGGGGCGCCTGGACGCGCGGGCGCTGCGGGGCGCGCTGGAGGAGGTCGTGCGGCGGCACGAGGCGCTGCGCACCGTCTTCCGCCTCCGCGAGGGTGAGCCGGTGCAGGTGGTCCTTCCGCCTTCGGAGGTTCCCCTGCCGCTGCACGACCTCTCCGGGCTGCCCGGGCCCGAGCGCGAAGACGCGCTGCGGGAGCGGGTGCGCGAGGAGGCGCGGCGGCCCTTCGACCTGGCGGCGGGCCCGCTGTTCCGGGCGGCGCTGGTGCGGCTGGGCGCGGAGGAGCACGCGCTGCTGACGAGCATGCACCACATCGTCTCCGACGGGTGGAGCCTGGAAGTGCTCCACCACGAGCTGGAGGCGCTCTACGGCGCGTTCAGCCGCGGGGAGCCCTCTCCGCTGGAGGAGTTGCCGGTGCAGTACGCCGACTACGCGCTCTGGCAGCGGGCGCACCTGAGCGGAGAGGTGCTCGACCGCCAGCTCGCGTGGTGGAAGGCGCAGCTCTCGGGCGCGCCCGCGCTGCTGGAGCTGCCCACGGACCACCCGCGCCCGGCGGCGCGGACGTACCGGGGCGCCTTGCAGGCGTTCCAGGTGGGCGACGAGCTGCGGCGGCGGCTGGAGGCGGTGGCGCGCGAGGAGGGCGCGACGCTGTTCATGGTGCTGCTGGCGGCCTTCCAGGTGCTGCTGGGGAAGTACACGGGAGCCGGGGACGTGGTGGTGGGGAGCCCGGTCGCGGGGCGCACCCGGGCGGAGACGGAGGGGCTGATCGGCTTCTTCGTCAACACGCTGGCGCTGCGGGCGGACCTCTCGGGAGATCCCGGGTTCGGCGAGCTGGTGGGGCAGGTGCGGGAAAGGACGCTGGGAGCGTACGAGCACCAGGAGCTGCCCTTCGAACGGCTGGTGGAGGAGCTGGGGATCGAGCGCAGCCGGAGCCACTCGCCGCTGGTGCAGGTGTCCTTCGCGCTGCGCAACGGGCCGGCGGACGGGCTGCGCCTGCCGGGGGTGGAGGCGCAGGCGCTGGACGTGGAGCTGGAGACGGCGAAGTTCGACCTGACGCTCGCGCTGGAGGCGGGCGAGAAGGGGCTGGAGGGGCGGATCGGCTACGCCACGGAGCTGTTCGAGGCGGCCACGGTGGCGCGGCTGGGGGAGCACTACCGGACCCTGCTGGAGGGGATCGCGGCGGACCCGGGGCGGCGCCTCTCGGAGCTGTCGCTGCTGGGGGAGGCCGAGCGCCGGCAGGTGCTCGCCGACTGGAGCGCCGCCGCGGCTCCCCTGCCGGGCGATCGCTGTGTGCACGAGCTCTTCGCGGAGCAGGCGGAGCGCACCCCGGAGGCGGTGGCGGTGCTCTGCGGCGAGCAGCGGGTGAGCTACGCCGAGCTGAACGCGCGGGTCGAGCGCACGGCGAGGCTCCTCCGGGGGGCGGGCGTCGGGGCCGAGCAGCGGGTGGCGATCTTCATGGAGCGCGGCGCCGAGCTGGTGGCCTCGCTGCTCGGGGTGCTCCGGGCGGGCGGCTGCTACGTGCCGGTCGACCCGGAGTATCCGTCCGAGCGCGTGGCCTACCTGCTCCGGGACTCGGGGGCCGCGGTGGTGCTGACGCAGGCGGAGCTGCGCGCGCGGCTCCCCGCCGGCGAGGCCCGGGTGCTGGAGGTGGAGCGTCCGCGGGAGGGGCCCGGCGAGGGAGGGGAGCGGGACGCCGCGCGCGGGGGGGTGGAGGTGGATCCCGCGCAGCTGGCGTACGTGATCTACACCTCGGGCTCCACCGGCACGCCCAAGGGGGTCCAGGTGAGCCACCGCAACCTGGCCCGCTCCACGGCCGCCCGCTTCGCCCACTACCCGGAGCCGGTGCGCGGCTTCCTGCTGCTCTCCTCCGTCTCGTTCGACAGCTCGGTCGCGGGGATCTTCTGGACGCTCTGCGCGGGCGGGACGCTCCACCTCCCGGAGGGGGACGCCTGGCGCGACCCGGCGCTCCTGGCCGGGATCGCCGCGCGCGAGGGCGTCTCGCACCTGCTCTGCGTCCCCTCGCTGTACGCGGCGCTCCTGGACGAGGCGGAGCGGCTCCCGGGGTGGGCGCCCGCCGCCGCCATCGTCGCCGGGGAGGAGTGCCCGCGCGACCTGGTGCGCCGCCACTTCCGGCGCTTTCCGGGGGCCGCGCTCTACAACGAGTACGGCCCCACCGAGGGGACGGTCTGGTGCACCGTGCACGGGTGCCGGGACGAGGGGGGGCCGCGGCCCGTCCCCATCGGCCGTCCCGTGCCGGGGTCGCGGGTGTACGTGCTGGACCGGACCGGCGCGCCGGTGCCTGCCGGGGTGGCGGGCGAGGCGCACGTCGGCGGGGGCGGCGTGGCGCGCGGCTACCTCGGCCGCCCGTCGCTCACGGCGGAGCGGTTCGTCCCCGACCCGTTCGCGCCCGAGCCGGGGGCGCGGATGTACCGGACGGGCGACCGGGTGCGCTGGCTCCCCGGGGGCGAGCTGGAGTTCCTGGGGCGCATCGACCACCAGGTGAAGATCCGCGGCTTCCGCATCGAGCCGGGGGAGATCGACGCGGCGCTGCGCCAGCACCCCGGCGTGCGCGACGGCGCCGTGCTGGTGCGGGAGGACGCGCCGGGCAAGAAGCGCATCGTCGCCTACGTGGTGGGAGACGCGGACGCGGAAGCCCTCCGCGCACACCTGCGGCAGCGGCTGCCCGACTACATGGTGCCGGGCGCGTTCGTCGCGCTGGACGCGCTGCCGCTGACGCCCAACGGCAAGCTGGACCGCAGCGCGCTCCCGGCGCCGGCGCTGCAGGCCGGGGCGTACGTGGCGCCGCGCACGGAGACGGAGCGCGTGGTGGCGCAGGTCTTCGCCACCCTCCTGGGGATCGAAAACGTCGGCGCGGCGGACGATTTCTTCTCCCTGGGCGGGCACTCGCTGCTGGCGACCCGCGTGGTCTCGCGGGTGGGCGACGCGCTGGGGGTGGAGCTGCCGCTGCGCGCGCTGTTCGAGCATCCCACCGTCCAGGCGCTGGCCGCCGCGGCGGACGCCGCGCCGCGCGCCCAGCCCGCGGAGGCCGAAGCGCCCATCACCGCGCGGCGGCGGACGGTGCGCGGCATCCACATCGCGGCCGTGGACGACGCCATGCCCGCCGGGGCGGGGGAGGGCGCATGAGCGACGCGACGGCCGGCATCGCCCTTCCCTCGGGGGAGATCGTGGACGCGTACGTGGCGCCCGTCTCCTTTTCGCAGCAGCGGCTGTGGACGCTGGACCGCATGGATCCGGGCCGCGCGGCGTACGCCGTGCCCCTCGCGCTGCGGCTGCGCGGCGCCCTGGACGTGGACGCGCTGCGCCGCGCCTTCGGCGAGCTCGCCGCGCGGCACGAGTCGCTGCGCACCGTCTTCCGCTGGCTGGACGGCGGGCCCATGCAGGTCATCCTGCCGGGCGGCGAGCTGCCGATCGAATCCGTCGACCTGACGTCCGTCGACGCGGCGGGTCGCGAGGCGGAGCTGCGGCGCCGGATCGCGGACGAGGTGGCCACGCCGTTCCCCCTGGAGCGCGGCCCGCTCGCCCGCGTCCGGCTCTACCGGATCGGCGACGGCGAGCACGTGCTGCTCATCAACCTGCACCACATCGTCACCGACGGGTGGAGCAGCGGCGTGCTGCTGCGCGAGCTGTCCGCGCTCTACGGCGCCTTCACCCGCGGCGAGCCCTCGCCGCTGGCCGAGCCGCAGCTGCAGTACGCGGACTACGCCGAGTGGCAGCGCGAGCGGCTGCGGGGCGCCTTCTACGAGCGGCACCTGGCGTACTGGCGCGACGCGCTGGCGAATGCGCCCGCGCTGCTGGAGCTGCCGACGGACCGGCCGCGCCCGCCGGTGTGGGAGGGGCGCGGCGGGGTGGAGCGCTTCCGCCTGCCGCGCGACCTGGCGGACGCCGTGGAAGCGCTGGCGCGGGCGGAGGGGTGCACGCCCTTCATGGTGCTGCTGGCCGCCTTCCAGGCGCTGCTGGGCCGCTACGCCGGGCAGGAGGACGTGGTGGTGGGCTCGCCGGTGGCGGGGAGGACGCGGGCGGAGATGGAGGGGCTGATCGGCTTCTTCGTCAACACGCTGGCGCTGCGCGCGGACCTGCGGGGCGATCCCACCTTCCGCGCCTTGCTGGGCCGTGTGCGCCAGACCACGCTGGGCGCCTTCGCGCACCAGGAGATGCCCTTCGAGCGGCTGGTGGACGAGCTCAGGGTGCCGCGCTCCGCCGCGCACGCGCCCGTCTTCCAGGTGATGCTCATCCTGCAGACCGCCGGCGACCTGTCCGTGCCCATCCCCGGGCTCGAGGTGGAGCCGGTGCCGGTGGAGGGGGCGTACGCGCGGTTCGACCTGACGCTGGGCCTGCGCCGCCACGCGGACGGGATGGACGGCGCGCTGGAGTACGCCACGGCGCTCTACGACCGCGACACGGCCCTGCGGATCGTCGCCCACTTCCGCACCCTGCTCGCCGCCGCCTGCGCCGCGCCCGACGCGCGCCTTTCCGCGCTCCCGCTGCCGGACGACGAGCGCGCGCGGGTGGTGGACGGGTGGAACGCGACGGCGAAGGACTGGCCCTCCGCCGCCACCGTGCACGGCGTGATCGCGGACCAGGCGGCGCGTACGCCCGACGCTCCCGCCGTCGTCTCCGGCGGCGCGGCGCTGACGTACGCGGAGCTGGACGCGCGCGCCAACCGCCTCGCCCGCCACCTGCGCCGGCTGGGCGCCGGCCCCGAGGCGCGCGTGGGCATCTGCCTGGAGCGCTCGGCGGAGACGGTGGTGGCGATGCTGGCGGTGCTCAAGGCCGGCGCCGCGTACCTGCCGCTCGATCCCGCGTATCCCGCGGACCGGCTGGCGTACATGCTGGAGGATTCGCGCGCGCCCGTGCTGGTGACGCAGGAGTCGCTGCGCGCGCTCCTTCCGTCCCACGGCGTGCGCGTGGTCGCCATCGACACGGACGCGGAGGCGATCGCGGCGGAGTCCGCCGACGCGCCGGCGGACGCGGCCGATCCGCGCAACGCGGCGTACGTCATCTACACCTCCGGATCCACGGGCAGGCCCAAGGGCGTGCAGGTGACGCACGGCAACGCCGTCAGCTTCTTCGCCGGGATGGACGAGAGCGTGGGCGGCCCCATCCCGGGGACGTGGCTGGCGGTGACGCGCATCTCCTTCGACATCCACGTGCTGGAGCTGCTGTGGACGCTGGCGCGCGGCTTCAAGGTCGTCGTGCAGCCGGAGATGGAGCAGGCGGGCGAGGGCGAGAGCCTGGCGGAGCAGATCCGCCGCCACGCCGTCACCCACCTGCAGTGCACGCCCTCGCTGGCCGCGCTGCTGGTCGCGGAGTCGGGGGTGGATGCGCTCGCGCCGCTGCACCGCCTGCTGCTGGGCGGCGAGGCGCTGCCGGGCGCGCTGGCGGCGCAGATCCGCGCGGTGCTGCCGGACGGCCTGGTCAACATGTACGGCCCCACGGAGACGACGGTCTGGTCGGCCACGCACCCCGTGACGGAGTCGGACGGGACGGTGCCGATCGGCCGGCCCATCGCCAACACGCGCGTCTACGTGCTGGACGGCGCCTTCCGCCCGCGGCCCATCGGCGTGCCCGGCGAGCTGTTCATCGCCGGCGCGGGCGTCACGCGCGGCTACCACGGCCGGCCGGGGCTGACGGCGGACCGCTTCGTCCCCGAGCCGTTCGGCCGCGAGCCCGGCGCGCGGATGTACCGCACCGGCGACCGCGTGCGCTGGCGGGCGGACGGCACGCTGGAGTTCCTGGGGCGCGCCGACTTCCAGGTGAAGATCCGCGGCTTCCGCATCGAGCCCGGGGAGGTCGAGGCCGCGCTCAAGCAGCACCCGTCCGTGCGCGAGGCCGCCGTCGTCGTCCGCGAAGACGCGCCCGGCGACCCGCGGCTCGTCGGCTACGTGGTGGCGGACGCGGAGCTCGCGGCAGCCGCGGCGCGCGCGTTCCTGCGCGAGCGGCTGCCGGAATACATGGTCCCCGCCGCGTTCGTGGTGCTGGACGCGCTGCCGCTGACGCCCAACGGCAAGCTGGACCGCCGTGCCCTTCCCGCGCCCGGGTCCGCCGACGCTCCAGCCGGCGCGCCGCTCTCCCGGCGGGAACGCGAGGTGGCGGAGGTGTGGCGCGAGGTGCTGGGGACGGACGCCATCGGCCCCGACGACAACTTCTTCGACCTGGGCGGCAACTCGCTGCTGCTCGTTCGCCTGGCCGGCGGGCTCAGGGAGCGGCTGGGGAGCACGGCCACGGCGGTGGACCTGTTCCGCTTTCCCACCGTGCGCGCGCAGGCCGCCCACCTGGCCGGCGGCGCGGACCCGTCCGCGGCGGACGTCCCGGCCGGCACCCGGTCCGGCGGGCTGCACGAGGGAACCCGCCGGCTGATGAACCTCGGAGGGGCGGCCGGCCCCGCCGTTCCGCTTCACGTACAGGAAGGGCGCATGAGCCAGGCACACCGAGAGCGCACCGGCGCCGAGATCGCCATCGTCGGGATGGCGGGTCGCTTTCCCGGCGCGGCCAGCGTGGACGCGCTCTGGGAGAACCTGCGCGCGGGGGTGGAGAGCATCTCCCGCTACACGCACGACGAGCTGCGCGCGGCGGGGGTGGCCGACGAGACGCTGGCGGACCCCGCCTTCGTTCCCGCCGACGGGCACCTGTCCAGCGCGGCGCACTTCGACGCGCCCTTCTTCGGCTTCACCCCGCGCGAGGCGGAGACCACCGATCCGCAGCAGCGCGTGTTCCTGGAGGTGGCGTGGGAGGCCATGGAGCACGCCGGCTACGGGCCGGGGACCTTCGACGCCGCCGTGGGCGTGTACGCGGGGATGGGGACGCCGGGCTACCTGATGTTCAACCTGCTGCCGTACCGCGAGCTGACCGCCGGGGGCGCCGGGTTCGACCTGGTGGTGAGCAACGACAAGGACTTCCTCCCCACCCGCGTGTCGTACAAGCTGGGGCTGCACGGCCCCTCGCTCAGCGTGCAGACGGCGTGCAGCACCTCGCTGGTGGCGGTGCACGTGGCCTGCCGGGCGCTGCTGGGCGGCGAGTGCGACCTGGCGCTGGCGGGGGGCGTCACCATCCACAGCGTGGCGCCGCGCGGCTACACCTGGCGCGACGGGGCCATCCTGTCGCCCGACGGGCACTGCCGCGCCTTCGACGAGCAGGCGGCGGGCACGGTGCCCGGGGCGGGCGCCGCCGCCGTGCTGCTGAAGCGCCTGGAGGACGCCCTCGCGGACGGCGACACCATCCACGGTGTCATCCTGGGCTCCGCCATCAACAACGACGGCAGCGCCAAGGTGGGCTTCATGGCCCCCGGCGCCGAGCGCCAGGCCGCCGTCATCGCCGACGCGCTCTCCCTGGCCGCGGTGGACCCGCGCTCCATCGGCTACGTGGAGGCGCACGGCACCGGCACCACCCTGGGCGACCCCATCGAGGTGGCCGCGCTCACCCGCGCCTACCGCGCGCACACGCAGGACACCGGGTTCTGCGGGCTGGGCTCGGCCAAGACCAACCTGGGCCACCTGGACACCGCCGCGGGCGTCACCGGCCTCATCAAGGCCGCGCTCGCCGTGCGCGACGGCGTCATCCCCGCCTCGCTGCACTTCACCCGCCCCAACCCGCGGCTGGAGCTCGAGCGCACGCCGTTCTACGTCGTCGCGCAGACGACCGGGTGGGCGGGGCCGTCGCCCCGGCGCGCGGGGGTCAGCTCGTTCGGCATCGGCGGCACCAACGCGCACGCCGTGCTGGAGCAGCCGCCCGCGCCCGCGCCGCGCGGGGGGACGCCGCGCCCGGAGCAGGTCATCGTCCTTTCCGCGCGGACGGAGTCGGCGCTGAACGCGGCGCGGGGCAACCTGGCGGACTTCCTGGAGCGCCATCCGTCCACCGACCTGGCGGACGCCGCCTTCACCCTGCAGCGCGGCCGCACCCCGTTCGACTGGCGGCTGGCCGTCCCCGCTTCGTCCACGGGGGACGCGGTGGACGGGCTGCGCGCGGCGGCCGGCGTGCGCGCGGGGGAGGGAAGGCCCGTCGCCTTCCTCTTTCCCGGCCAGGGCGCGCAGTACGTGCGCATGGCGGCCGGCGTCTACGCGTCCGAGCCCGTCTACCGCGGCGCGCTGGACCGGTGCGCGGAGATCCTGCGCCCGGAGCTGGGCTTCGACCTGCGCGACGTCCTCTTTCCCCCCGCGGGGGACGAGGAGGCGGCGGCGGCGCGGCTGCGGCAGACCGCCGTCACCCAGCCGGCGCTCTTCGCGGTGGAGTACGCGCTGGCGCAGCAGTGGATGCGCTGGGGGGTGAGGCCGGACGCCATGCTGGGCCACAGCGTGGGCGAGCTCGTCGCGGCCTGCATCGCCGGCGTGTTCACGCTGGAGGACGCGCTGCGCCTGGTGGCCGCGCGCGGGCGGCTGATGCAGTCGCTGCCGCCCGGGGGCATGCTGGCCGTCCTTCTGCCCGAGGCGGAGCTGGCGCCGCGGCTGCCGGAGGGCGTCTCGCTCGCCGCGGTGAACGGCCCCGCCAGCTGCGTGGTCAGCGGCCCGTTCCAGACCGTGCGCCCGTTCGAGGAGGCGCTGGCGGCGGAGGGCGTGGAGGTGCGGCGGCTGCACACCTCGCACGCGTTCCACTCGGCCATGATGGATCCCATCCTGGACCCCTTCCGCGAGCTCGTCCTCCGCGCCGGTCCCCGGCCGCCGCGGATGCCCTGGGTCAGCGGCCTTACGGGGACGTGGATCACGGCGGACGAGGCGACGGACGCGGACTACTGGGCGCGCCAGCTTCGCCGCGCGGTCCGCTTTCGCGACGGCGTCGACGCGCTGCTGCAGGCGCAGAACACCGTCCTCGTCGAGGTCGGCCCGGGAAGGACGCTGGGGTCGCTGATCCCCAGGACCGGATCGCACGCCACCATCGCCTCGCTCCCGCACCCCCGCGACGCGCACGCCGACACCCGCGCCCTGGCCGACGCCGTGGGCCGCGCGTGGAGCGAGGGCGTGGCCATCGACTGGGCCGCGTACGGCGAGGGGCGCGGCGGGCGGCGCATTCCGCTCCCCACCTACCCGTTCGAGCGGCGCCGCTACTACATCGAGGCGCCGAAGGCGGGCGCCGGCCCGGTGCTCCATCTCCCCATCCCCGTCGTCTCCGACGAGCCCGGCGCCGCGGACGGGGGGTCCGCGCGCGGGCGGCCGGCGCTGCGCACCGTGTACGTGGCGCCCCGCAACGAGCTGGAAGAGGCGGTGGCCGCCGTCTGGAGCGAGCTGCTGGGCATCGAGCGGGTGGGCGTGGAGGACGACTTCTTCGAGCTGGGCGGGCACTCGCTGCTGGGCACCCGCGTCATCGGCCGGCTGCGGGCGGACTTCGGGGTGGCGCTGCAGGTGGACGCCATCTTCCGCGCCCCCACGGTGGCCGCGCTGGCGCGCGAGGTCGCGGAAAGGCTGCTCGCCGCGG
>DATAAG010000872.1:0-1663 GCA_036260235.1 Longimicrobium sp. | reverse complement strand
ACGGCACCTCCTGGTGCTCGTACGCGCCCAGCGTCGCCTCCCGCACCCGCCGCAGCACCTCGCGGAAGCTCGGATTTCCCGAGAGGTCGGTCCGCAGCACCAGCGTGTTGACGAAGAAGCCGATCAGCTCCTCCACCTCCCCGCGCGTGCGTCCGGCGATCGGGCTCCCCACCACCACGTCCTCGCTGCCGGCGTACCTGCCCAGCAGCGCCTGGAAGGCGCCCAGCAGCGTCATGAACAGCGTCGCGCCCTCGCTCCGCCCCAGCCTCTGGAGACGCTCCAGCAGCTCGAGCGAGATCTCGAACGGAACGGTCGCGCCCCGGTACGTCTGCACCGCCGGGCGGGGACGGTCCGTCGGCAGCTCCAGCAGGGCGGGTGCGTCCGCGAGCCGCTCCCGCCAGTACGAGAGCTGCCGCTCCAGCACCTCGCCCCCCAGCTGCTCGCGCTGCCATACCGCGTAGTCGGCGTACTGCACCGCCAGCTCCGGCAGCGGCGACTCACGCCCCTCGCGGTACGCCGCGTACAGCGCCGACAGCTCCCGGAACAGCACCCCCATGCTCCAGCCGTCGCTGACGACGTGGTGCATCGAGAGCAGCAGCACGTGGTCTTCCTCGCCCAGCCGCAGCAGCGCCGCGCGGAAGAGCGGGCCCGCCGAGAGGTCGAACGCCCGCCGCGCCTCCTCGCCGGCGCGCCGCCCGACCGCCGCCTCGCGATCCGCCTCGCTCAGGTCCGACAGGTCTTCCACGGGCAGGGCGAACCCGCCGAAGGGCGAGATCACCTGCACCGGCGAGCCGTCCACCTCGGCGAAGGCCGTCCGCAGCGACTCGTGGCGCCGGACGATCTCGCCCAGCGCGCGCTCCAGCGCCGCCTCGTCCAGCGCGCCCGCCAGTCGCAACGCGGCGGGGATGTTGTAGGCGGCGCTCTCCGGCTCCAGCCGGTCGATGAACCAGAGCCGCTCCTGCGCAAAGGACAGCGGCAGCGCACCCGTGCGCTCCACCGGCACCACGGGCGGCAGCACCGGCACCCCCGCGCGGCGCATCTCCTCCACGCGCACCGCCAGCTCCGCCACCGTGGGTCCCTCGAAGAGCGCGCGCAGCGGCAGCTCCACGGCGAACACCTCGCGGATGCGCGAGACCACCCGCGTGGCCAGCAGGGAGTGCCCGCCCGCCTCGAAGAAATTCTCCTCCACCCCCACCCGCTCCAGCCGCAGCACCTCCGCCCAGATCCCCGCCAGCACCTCCTCGGTCGGCGTCCGCGGCGCCACGTACCGGTCCTCCGCCGACGCGAGCTCCGGCGCCGGCAGCGCCTTCCGGTCCACCTTGCCGTTGGGCGTCAGCGGCAGCGCCTCCAGGTACACGTACGCCGCGGGCACCATGTGCTCCGGCAGCCGCTCGCGTCCCAGCTCGCGCAGGTCGCGCGTGAGGGCCGACGGGGTGCTCCACCCCCGCGCCGGGACGGCCTCCGCGGCCGACTCCACGACCGCCGCCTCCGGCCGCACCGCGTAGACGGTGTGCAGCCCCGTTCCCTCCAGCCCGTGCTCCTGCTCGACCGCCACCGCGAAGCCGTGCCGCGCCAGCAGCTCCGTCACCCGCTCCAGGTCCTGGTCGTGGGCCTCCGCCACCACCTGCGAGATCCTCTCCCAGTGCTCCTCTTCGATCCCGGC
>DATAAG010000871.1:0-1775 GCA_036260235.1 Longimicrobium sp. | reverse complement strand
GGCCGGCGCCGGCCGGCGTCCCCGGCGAGCTGTACGTGGGGGGCGTGGGGGTGGCGCGCGGCTACCTGGGCCGGCCGGGGCTGACCGCCAGAAGTTCGTTCCCGATCCGTTCGGCGGCGAGACGGGGGTGCGGCTCTATCGGACGGGCGACCGGGTGCGGTGGCGGGCGGACGGGACGCTGGAGTACCTGGGGCGGGTGGACGAGCAGGTCAAGGTGCGCGGCTTCCGGATCGAGCCGGGGGAGATCGAGGCGCGCCTGGCGGAGCACCCCGGCGTGCTCGAGGCGGTGGTGCTGGTGCGCGAGGACGCGCCGGGCGACCGGCGGCTGGTGGCGTACGTGGTCGGCGAGGTGGCCGCGGATGAGGTGCGGGAGCACCTGCGGCGGAGCCTGCCGGAGTACATGGTGCCGGCGGCGTTCGTGGTGCTGGAGGCGCTGCCGCTGACTCCGAACGGAAAGCTGGACCGCAAGGCGCTGCCGGCGCCGGAATACGCGGCCGGCGCGGAAAGGTACGTGGCGCCGCGCACGCCGGTGGAGGAGGTGCTGGCCGGCATCTGGGCGGAGGTGCTGAAGGTGGAGCGGGTGGGCGTGGAGGAAAGCTTCTTCGAGCTGGGCGGGCACTCGCTGCTCGCCACTCGCGTGGTCTCGCGCGTCCGGGACGTATTCGCCATCGAACTGCCGCTGCGGGCGCTCTTCGAGGGACCCACGGTCGCGGAGCTGGCGAAGGCGGTGAAGGAGGTGCGCCGCGCAGAGCTGCCGGTGCTGCCGCCGGTGGTGCCGGTGGAGCGCACGGGGGCTCTGCCGCTCTCCTTCGCGCAGGAGCGGCTCTGGTTCATCGACCGGCTGGAGCCGGGAAGCGCCGTCTACAACATGCCCATGGCACGGCGCCTGGGTGGTGCGCTGGACGAGGCGGCGCTGGAGCGGAGCTTGAGGGAAATCGTCCGGCGTCACGAGGCGCTGCGGACCGTCTTCGCCGAGGTGGACGGCTCACCGGTGCAAGTGATCGCGCCCTTCGACGGATTCGCCCTGCCGGTGGAGGACCTGTCGGGGTTGGGCGAGACGGACCGCGAAGCGGCGGTCGGGCGCCGGGCCGGGGAGGAGGCGGCACGGCCGTTCGACCTCGCCGCGGGGCCGCTGTTCCGCGCGGCGCTGCTGCGGCTGGGCGGCGAGGATCACGTGCTGCTGCTCTCGATGCACCACATCGTCAGCGACGGGTGGAGCATGGGGGTGCTCGTGCGGGAGCTGTCGGCGCTGTACGCGGCGTACCGGGAGGGGCGTGAGTCGCCGCTCCCTGAGCTGCCGGTGCAGTACGCCGACTACGCTGTGTGGCAGCGCGAGCAGCTGGCGGGCGAGGTGCTGGATCGGCAGCTGGCGTACTGGAAGGAGCGGCTGGCGGGCGCGCCGGGGCTGCTGGAGCTGCCGACGGACCATCCCCGTCCGGCGGTGCAGGCGTACCGGGGCGCGACGGTTCCGTTCGAGATCTCCCTCGAGCTGCTGGAGCGGTTGCAGGCGCTGGGACGCAGCGAGGGCGCGACGCTGTACATGACGCTGCTGGGCGCCTTCCAGGTGCTGCTGGGCAGGTACGCCGGCAGCGAGGACGTGGTGGTGGGGAGCCCGATCGCCGGACGCACGCGCCGGGAGGTGGAGGAGCTGATCGGCTTCTTCGTCAACACGCTGGTGCTGCGGACCGACCTCTCGGGAAATCCGAGCTTCCGCGAGGTGCTGCGGCGGGTGCGGGAGGCGACGCTGGGCGCGTACGAGCACCAGGAGGTGCCGT
>DATAAG010000870.1:0-7188 GCA_036260235.1 Longimicrobium sp. | reverse complement strand
TGCCGCGAGCTGGGGATCAGCGAGTGCTTCCCCAAGCCCATCGACGCCGACGAGGTCGCCCTCGTGGGCCGGCGCCTCGTCCAGCGCGAGGAGCTGCGCGAGATCACCGGCATCGTGGGCGAGACCGAGGCGATGGAGGAGGTGCTGGAGCGCGTCGTCCAGATCGCCCCCGTCAACTCCACCGTCCTCATCCTGGGCGAGAGCGGTACCGGCAAGGAGCTGGTGGCGCGCGGCATCCACGCCCTGTCGCCCCGCCGCCACCGGCCGTTCATCGCCGTCAACGTGGCCGCCCTGCCGGAGACGCTGCTGGAGAGCGAGCTCTTCGGCCACGAGAAGGGCTCCTTCACCGGCGCCACCGACCGCCGCAAGGGGTTCTTCGAGCTGGCCAACGGCGGCAGCATCTTCCTGGACGAGATCGGGGAGATGCCGCTGGGCACGCAGACCAAGCTGCTGCGCGTGCTGGAGGAGCGCGAGTTCCGGCGCGTGGGCGGCGAGGAGTCCATCCGCGTGGACGTGCGGGTGATCGCCGCCACCAACCGCGACCTGCGCGAGCAGGTGATGCTGGGCGCGTTCCGCCGCGACCTGTACCACCGGCTCAACATCCTGCGCATCGACCTCCCCCCGCTGCGCGCCCGCCGCGAGGACATCCCGCGCCTCATCGACGGCTTCATCCGCCAGTTCAGCGCGGAGCACGACCGCCCGTTCGTGGGGATCGATCCCGAGGCGCTGCGCATCCTGGTCGAGTACGACTGGCCTGGCAACGTGCGCGAGCTGCGCAACCTGGTGGAGAGCATGGTGGTGCTCGCCCCGGGGCGCGTCATCCGCCCGGAAGACATCCCCGCCGAGGTGCGCTACGGCAGCCGGCGCGAGGCGCTGCTCCCGGTGCCCGTCACCATCGGGCACGGCAAGCCGGGAGAGAACGGGGACCGCGCGGTGGCGCCGGGCGGGCCGCCGGCGGAGCTGGAGTTCATCCTCCGCACCCTGTTCGACCTGCGGATGGACATGGACGACCTGCGGCGCGAGTTCGAAGTGTACCGCGCCCGCCACCGCGACGAGCTGAACGTCCCCGTCGCCTCGGGCGGCTACGTGCCGATCGGCAACGCCATCGCGCTGGGCCCGCCCGTGCAGGTGCCGTACGAGCCGGTGCCGGAGCCCGTCCCGGAGCGCGAGGAGGGCACCATCGTCTACCGCCCGGGGATGACGATGGCGGAGATGGAGCGCGAGGCCATCAGCGCCGCGCTGCTGCACTCCCGCGGCAACCGCCGCCGCGCCGCGGAGATGCTGGGAATCGGAGAGCGGACGCTGTACCGGAAGCTGAAGGAGTATCACATCGAGGCATGAGGACGAGGGGCAGGTTACAGGGGACAGGTTACAGGTTACAGCCTGCACGCTCCTGCACAGACCTGTCATTCCGAAGGGGGCGCCGCGCCAGACCTGGCCGTGGCAGATCGTCCGGGCGCCGGCTGAGGAATCTACCTGCCGGACCTGGTGTCCGGTGGCCTGGCGAGAGGGGTGCGCGCGTCCTTCCGCGCGAACGGAAACCAGCCCTCCCGGCACGGAGCCGGGAGGGCTGCCATCTTCTTCGTCCGGCCGCGGTCAGCCGGGTACCAGCTTCAATCCCACGATCCCGGCCAGGATCAACCCCACGCACGCCAGCCGCAGCGCGCCCGCCGGCTCGCCAAGGAGCGCGATCCCCAGCGCCACCGTGCCGACGGTGCCCACACCCGTCCACACGGCGTACGCGGTGCCCAGCGGCAGGGTGCGAAGCGCGATGCCCAGCAATCCCAGGCTGATCACCATCGAAACCGCCGCGCCCACGGTGGGCCAGAAGCGCGTGAATCCCTCCGTGTGCTTGAGGCCCACGGCCCAGCCCACCTCGAAAAGTCCCGCGACAAGAAGGACGACCCACGCCATCCCTTCCTCCGGGTGGTGCGGGGTCGTCCCCAACGTTTCTGCAGTCATCTCGCGGGGTCGTCCCCGCGCCTGGTAAGTGCAAGAAAGATAAGGGGTTCGCATCCGCCCGGCAACGCCGGACGCGTCGCGCCGCGCATTGTGACACGCGCCGCGGGAGGATAGCTTCGCGCCCGCGGTTCGTTCTTTCCCGGGATGATGATGCGCATCGTCCCCTCCTCCGCTTCCGAGCCCGCATGCCGGCGTCCGAAGACCGCCACTCGCTGTTCGCCGTCACCGCGCCGGGGCTGGAGCCGCTGGCGCTGGCGGAGCTGCGTGCGATGGGGATCGATGCCGCGGCGGAACCGGGCGGCGTGGCATGGGCCGGGGGCGCGGACGATCTCTACGCCGCCAATCTGCGCCTGCGCATCGCCAGCCGCGTCACCGTGCTCGCCGCCGAGTTCCGCGCCCGCACCTTCTTCGAGCTGGAGCGGCACGCCCGCAAGGTGCCGTGGGAGCGCTGGGTGCCTCGCGGGGGCGCCGTCCGGCTGCGCGTCACGTCGAAGAAGAGCAAGCTCTACCACGAGGGCGCCATCGCCCAGCGTGTGCTGGAGGCCATCGAGCACCGCGTGGGTCCGCTGGCCGCCGGCGGCGTCGCGAAGGATGAGGAGGGCGGGGAAGACGAGGGGGATGCGCAGCTGTTCATCGTCCGCTTCGTGCGCGACGCGTGCACCATCCGCGCGGATGCGTCGGGCGCGCTGCTGCACCTGCGCGGCTACCGGCAGGCGCTCGCCAGGGCGCCGCTGCGCGAGACCCTCGCCGCCGCGATGCTGCTGGGGAGCGGCTGGGACGGCACCACGCCCCTGCTGGACCCGATGTGCGGCTCCGGCACCATCCCCATCGAGGCGGCGCTGATCGCGCGGCGGATCGCGCCCGGGCTGGCGAACCCGAACCGCGAGTCGCGCCGCTACGCCTTCACCGCCTGGCCGGAGTTCAACGCGGCCCGCTGGTCCGCCGTCGTCGATCGCGCGCGTGAGGAGATCCGCCCCTCTGCCGGAATCCCGATCCTCGGCTCCGACCGGGACGAGGGGGCGATCGAGGCAGCCACGGCCAACGCCGCGCGCGCCGGCGTGGCGGAGGACGTCGAGCTCAGCGTCCGCCCCGTCTCCGCCATCGACCCACCGCCCGGTCCCGGCCTGGTGGTCGCGAATCCGCCGTACGGCATCCGCGTGGGCGAGCGCGACCCGCTGCGGAACCTGTACGCCGCTCTCGGCCACACCCTGCGCGCCCGTTCCCCCGGCTGGACCCTCGCCCTCCTCTCCCCTGACCGCGGGCTGGAGGGGCAGGTCGGCATCCCGCTGGAGGAAGCGCTCCGCACCAGCAACGGCGGCATCCCCGTGCGGCTGGTAGTCGGCCGCGTGCCCGCCTGAGCGGTTGAAGCCGCCGCAGCCAGAGCGG
The DNA here is from genome assembly GCA_036260235.1 of Longimicrobium sp. Classification (GTDB taxonomy): domain Bacteria; phylum Gemmatimonadota; class Gemmatimonadetes; order Longimicrobiales; family Longimicrobiaceae; genus Longimicrobium. Next base: position 3,840 of record DATAAG010000870.1, on the reverse strand, counting down.
AAAGCCCCGCAAACTGTGCGGGGCTTCAACTGCTCGGAAGCGGCGGCGGTGCACGTTACCCGGCGTGCGGCAGGAGCGGTCCGCGCCGGCGGACATCGCGAAGTTCCAGCGGCGAATCATGCCCCCCGCGAACCTAGACCGGGAATCGCCGCGCCCGCGCCGGAGCGACTGAAGTCGCCGCTGGAAATTCGCAAAGTCCGCCTTCGCGGACTGCATCGCTGCCTCACTGTCAGGAGCGTGGTGGCGAGTTCAGGTGGAAGCAGGTACCGGATTTGATTCGCAATGAGCATCATTCGCTCCGCGCCGTGCCCGGGGCTTCGGCTGCGCCAGACGGCTCCCGTGCACCCGCTCAGCCCGATCCAGGCCGTTGTCCGCGAAGGCGGACGGTGCGTAGTCGTTGCGGCGATTTCAATCGGCTGGGCCGGGGCCGGCGCTTCACCGCGCCACCACCAGCCCGCGCTCGATCAGCGCCCCCGCCGCCACCTCGCCGATGTTCTCGCCGTCCCGCACCGCCAGCATCGCCGCCGCGGTGGCGGCATCGATCGGCACCATGGCGCGGCGCTCGCCGCGGAGGTCGCAGAGCAGGTGGTACTCGCCGGCGGGGATGTCGTCGTAGGGCGGACGGCGCTTCGCGGCGAAGGCGCGGAGCAGGGCGGCGGGTTCGCGCGAGAACGCAGCCACGTCCACCAGCGGGTGCAGGCGCAGCGGACCGTCCGTTCGCGCGCGTGCCGCGTCGTCCGCAGCTTCCGCCAAGATGCGCAGGCGGGGCAGGAGGGCGAGCTCGTACACCGCCATCTCCCACGCCAGCACCTCCGGCAGCAGCGGCTCGCTGAGCGTCCCCTCCACCGTGCGCCGCTGGACGTACGCCGCGAAGCGCCGCACCTCCGTGGGTGCGTTGCGCTCGAGTGCGGGATTCTCCACCCAGTAGCCGTCCGCCGTGTCGCGCAGGTCGGGGCCCAGCAGCAGGAAGGTGTTCGGCAGCTGCGAGGCGAGCGGGGAGAGGCGGTTGCTGCGGTAGAGCATGCAGTTGACGCGCATCCCCCGCTGCGCGGCCGCGCTGGCCACACGCCGCCGCTCCACCTCCGTCAGCGCGTATCCCGCCAGCGCCGCCTCCGCATCCTCCCGCACCCGCCCGCACAGCGCCGGCGAGGCGGCCAGGTCCGCCATGGCGCGCTGGAACGCCGCCAGCGTCATCAGCCCGCCGCCGGCGGCCGCCGCGCCCACGCCTGGCGGGCGCGCTGCAACTCCCGCAGCACGCCCTCCGCGCCGCCCATCAGGGGAAAGTAGCCTTCCTCGAACTCGAAGGTGATGCCGCACAGGTTGGGCGCGCGGGCGATCACCTCGTCCAGCAGCTCCCACACCGGCTCCGCCACCGGCCCCGCGTGCGAGTCCGTGTACATCCCGCCCATCTCGCTCCCGCCCGCGACGTGCACCTCCACCACCCGCGACAGGTCCACCGCGCGGATGAACGCGCCCGCGTCGAAACCGTGGTTTACCGCGTTCACGTACACGTTGTGGACGTCCAGCAGCAGCCCGCACCCGCTGCGCGCGGAGAGCGCGTTCAGGAACTCGGGCTCGCTCATCTCCTGCTCCGGCAGGTCCACGTAGTAGACGTTGTTCTCCAGCAGAAAGGGGACGGGCACCCTGTCGCGCACCCATTCCACCCGCTCCGCGATCATCTCCAGCACCTCGCGGTCGTACGGCACCGGGATGGCCAGCCCGGCCAGGTCGCTGTGCGCGTCCAGCCCGGGCACACGGTTGAACGAGAGGTGGTCGCTGTGCCAGGGAAAGCCGTACCGCGCCTGCCAGCGCGCCACCTGCTCCACGTGCCCGGTGTCGAACAGCTCCGCGCTCCCGATGGAAAGTCCGACGGAATGTCCGACAACAGGAATGCGGGCCGCCACCCAGTCCAGCAGCTCCACCTGCTTCTCCATCTCGCGGTAGCGCGGCCCTGCGGTCGGCCCGTCGTCCGCCCAGAAGCGGTCCGGGACGATGGCCATGTAGTCCAGCGCGTCCACGTGTTCGCGCACGAAGCGCGGGAGTGACGGCACGTACAGCAGCCCCACGCCCAGCCGGGGCAGCGTGGCGAGCTCGTCCGCGGCGGCGGAGGAAAGTGTTTGCAGGGTGGCGTCCATGGAGCGGTGCGCTGTTCGGTACGGACGAGGGAGGATGGCGGACGCAGGCAGGCCCCGCGCCGGGGCGCGGGGCCTGTGCAGCGCTCAGCCGACCGCGATCGCCGCGTCGTAGTAGTCGTCGCGAGGCGGCGTTCCGGAGATGCAGGTGGGGCAGTACGTCGGATCGCTCGGGTCCGTCGGATCGGTCGGCTCGACCGGCTCCGTGGTGGTGTCGGCCATCGGCGTTCTCCAGGAGAGGGGGATGGAGTGGAAAGCGCATGGAGCATAGAGGGGTGTGCCGGGGTAGTCAAGCCGCGTCGGAAAACGTGTACGGTGCATGCCGCTCGCGAACGATGAGACTCGAGCGATCCGGCAGGTGCGCGACGGTGCCGGACGATGTATGTTGTTGCTGCCGCACTGGCCCCCGCTTTCCGAGATGCTTTCCGCCCGGTGCCCCACCGGCCGCCGCGTCAGTTTGCACGGCTACCACGCGTTATCCGTCCGGAGCGGCCCCGTCCGGAGCGAGCCTCATGATGAAGCACGTCGTCCTCGCTGTCCTCGCCCTCTTCTCGCTCGGCGCCTGCTGCTGCGGCGTTCCGACCGACGCCGAGGAGCGCAGGCACGCGGTGATGGTGGAAGGACGCTACTACCTATACTTCTCGGATGCGCCGATGCCGGCCCAGGGAGGGCCGGTGCTGGGGGCGGAGCATGCGCGCGTGGCACGGCAGATTCCCTGCGCGGGAATCATCATGCGCGATCCGGGGATCGACGATCCCTGCGGGTTCCAGGACGGCGACTCCAGCCTGCTTCCCGCCGGAACCACGCTGCACCCGGTGGACGACGTGCCCGCCGGCCAGCGGCTCGGCGCGGTCTGGGGGGGACGGCTGTTTCTCTTCACCGTGTTCTTTCCACCCGATTGAGCAGGAACGCGCCGCTGCGACCCGGGTTGCGGCGTTGCCCGGCGAGCCGCGCGGCCGTCGAGTTGCATCCCGCGGACGACGGGTTCGCGGCGTCTGATGACGGATTCCGTTGCACGTGGGCGCTGGCTCCGCCAATATAAGGCGGTAAAAGACGCGGAGCCTTCCGCCCCTCTCCCGACCGCCCTCCACACGGAGCACCCGGATGCCCCCTCCGTCCGGCAACAGCGCGCCGCGCCCGCGTTCCTCGTACCGCGCCGCTCCCCCGCTGCTGTCCGAGAGCGAGCCCTTCGAAGGCGCCGCCCTGCTGAGCGAACATGCGGGTGCGCTGGGCGTGGTGCTGTGGAAGTCGCTGCGCGACGTCTCCGCCTGGACGGAAGCGGATCCCGCCGACCGGCGCGCCCTCTTTCCGCCCGCCGCCGCGCAGCAGCGCGCCGACGAGCTGGCGGGCGCGGCGGCCGAGGCGGAGCTGTGGGCGCCGCTGCTGGTGATCCAGCAGCTGCTGGCTGCTCCGGACGACGTGGACCTCCCGCGCCTGGTGCACGCGTGCCGCGCCATCGCGCGCTGGGGCGAGCGGCGCGGCTTTACGGCCGTGCAGCTCGCCTTTGTTCAGGCGGCGGCGCGGCTGGCGCCCGAGCACGCGCAGCTGGCGTACGCCGTGGGGCGCCTGGCCCGCGACCGCGGGGAGTACGCGCGCGCCGAAAGCTGGCTGCGCTGCGCCATCCGCGTGGCCCGCAACACGGACTGGCACAGCTACGCCCTGGCGTACCTGAGCCTGGGCACCCTGTACCAGCATCTGGGCAACTATC
>DATAAG010000869.1:0-21036 GCA_036260235.1 Longimicrobium sp. | reverse complement strand
GCGCGGCGAGCTGCGGGTGGACCAGCAGAAGCACGTGCAGCACATCCTGAAGGCGGGGCGCCACCTGCTGCGGCTGATCAACGAGGTGCTGGAGATCGCCCGCATCGAGGCGGGGCGGCAGAGCTTCTCGCTGGAGCCGGTGCACGTGGGAACGGTGCTGCACGAGGCGCTGGGCCTGGTCCGGCCGATGGCGGAGCAGCACGGGGTGACGCTGGAGGAGGTCCCCGGCCCCGGGCGCGAGGGCTTCGTGCACGCGGACCGGCAGCGGCTCACCCAGGTGCTGCTGAACCTTCTCTCGAACGCCATCAAGTACAACCGCCCGGAGGGGACGGTGCGGCTGAGCTGCGAGCCGGTGCCGGGAACGGAGGACGAGGAGCCGCGGGTGTGGGTGCGGGTGGAGGACACCGGCTACGGGATCCCGGAGGCGAAGCGGCACCAGCTCTTCACCCCGTTCGCGCGGCTGGGGGCGGAGCAGACCGAGGTGGAGGGGACGGGCCTCGGGCTGGCCCTCTCGCTGCGCCTGGCGGAGGCGATGGGCGGCACCCTGGAGCTGGAGAGCACGGGCCCGGAAGGGAGCGTCTTTCGCCTGGGGCTGCACGCGGCCCCCAACCCGCTGCGCCGCGCGGAGGACGGCGGGGTGCCCACCGCCCCGGAGGACGGCGGGGCGCACGGCGACGCCACGCTGCTGTACATCGAGGACAACCTGGCCAACCTGAGCCTGGTGGAGACCTTCCTCCTTTCCCGCCCGGCGTGGCGGCTGATGCCGGCGCTGCAGGGGCTGATCGGGGTGGAGCTGGCGCGCGAGCACCGGCCGGACCTGATCCTGCTGGACCTGCACCTTCCCGACATGTCCGGCGAGGAGGTGCTGCGCCGCCTGCACTCCGACCCGCGCACCTCGCGCATCCCCGTGGTCATCATCAGCGCCGACGCCACGCGCGAGTCGGTGGAGCGGCTGCGCGCCGCGGGGGCGGACGCGTACCTGACCAAGCCGCTGGACCTGGACGAGTTCCTGGCCACGCTGGAGACGCACCTTCCCACGGGCGGAGGGGGCGCGTGACGGACGGGGTGCGCGGCTGCACGCTGCTGCTGGTGGACGACGAAGAGGCCAACCTGGACCTGCTGGAGGTGCTCCTTCGCGACGACGGCTACGACGGCATCGTCCGCACCTCCGACGCGCGGCAGGCCATGCCGCTGTGGGAGCGGCACGCGCCGGACCTGGTGCTGCTGGACCTGCACATGCCCTGGCGGGACGGCTTCTCCATCCTGGACGACATCCGCACGCGCACCCCGCCGGACGACTACCGCCCGGTGCTGGTGCTGACGGCGGACGCCACGCCGGAGGCCAAGGAGCGGGCCCTTTCCTCCGGCGCCAAGGACTTCCTGAACAAGCCGATCGACGCCACGGAGGCGCTGCTGCGCGTGCACAACCTGCTGGAGACGCGGGTGCTGTACCGCGAGCAGCGGCGGGCGCGCCAGGCGGCGGAGCTGCTGGCGGAGGCCAGCCGGGTGCTGAACGCCTCCTTCGACGCGGCCACGGCGGTGGCGCAGCTGGCGCGGCTGGTGGTGCCGCGGGTGGCGGACTGCTGCGCGGTGGACCTGTTCCACGCGGAGGGCGCGGTGCGGGCGGGCGCGGCCCACGCGGACGCCGCGGAAGAGGCGCGGCTGCGCGCGGCCGCACCGTCGGAGGACGCGGCGGGGCCGGACCGGGCGCGGGCGGCGGAGGGGGACGAGGCGGCGGCGCTGCTGGGGGGATGCGCGGCGGACTCCGTCCTCGTCGTCCCCCTGCGCGCCTCGGGGCGATCGGTGGGGCGGCTGGTGCTGGGGCGGACGGCCGGGCGCTTCGCGGAGGCGGAGGCGGCGCTGGCGGAGGAGTTGGGCCGCCGCGCGGCGATGGCGGTGGAGAACGCGCGGCTCTTCGGCGAGGCGCGGGCGGCCACGGAGGCGCGGCAGCACACGCTGGCGGTGGTGGCGCACGACCTTCGCAACCCGCTCACCGCCATCCGCATGGACGCGGAGATGCTGGGCGCCGTCCTCAAGCCCAGCGTGGGCGAGTACGAGCGCGCCACGCTGGACCGCATCGGCCAGGTGGCGGTGCGGATGGACGGGCTGATCCAGGACCTGCTGGACGTCTCCCGGATGGAGCGGGGCACGCTGGTGCTGGAGACGGCCCCGCGCGACCCCGCCGCCCTGCTGGCCGAGGCGGCGGACTCCGTGCGCTCCCTGGCCGCCGCGCACGGGCTGCGGCTGGAGGTGGACGCGGCGGAGGGCGCTCCGCCCGTGCGCGCGGACGCGGCCAGGGTGGTGCAGGTGGTGTCGAACCTAGTGGGCAACGCGGTCAAGTTCACGCCGGAGGGCGGCGCCGTGACGCTAGCCTGCGTGCCGGGCGAGGGGGAGGTGCGCTTCTCGGTGACGGACACGGGCCCGGGGATCCCGCCGGAGCAGGTGCCGCACATCTTCGGCGCGTTCTGGCAGGCGAAGCACGCGGACCGCCGGGGCCTGGGGCTGGGCCTGTCCATCGCCCGCGGCCTGGTGGAGGCGCACGGCGGGCGCATCTGGGTTGAGAGCGAGCCCGGCCGCGGCGCCAGCTTCGTCTTCACCCTCCCTGTGGCCGATCCGGATCTGACCGCAGCCGCTGATGCGAGCCGTAGTGCACCCGCCGCCTCGGCCGCCTGATCACCCCCTCACCCCCTCACCCCACCACCGATGAGCCGCATCCTGGTCGTCGAAGACAGCCTCGACATCGCGGAGGGCCTGCAGCGCAGCCTGGAGTACGACGGCCACGAGGTGTCGCTGGCCACCAAGGCCGCGCACGCGCTGGCCGTGGCCACCAGCGACCGGCCGGAGCTCATCGTGCTGGACCTGGGGCTGCCGGACCGCGACGGCTACACGGTGCTGGAGGAACTGCGCCAGCGCGGCGTGCAGACGCCGGTGCTCATCCTTTCCGCGCGGCGCGAGGAGTCGGACAAGCTGCAGGGGTTCCGGCTGGGCGCGGACGACTACGTCACCAAGCCGTTCAGCATCCTGGAGCTGATGGCGCGCATCAGCGCCCTGCTGCGCCGCGCGGGCAACGCCCCGGCGCCGGCCGCCGCGCCCGCTGCCGCCGCGGCGGAGGCCCCCCGCCCCGCCCCGCTGAGCGACGAGGCGCTGCGCGAGCGCTTCGGCCTGACCGCGCGCCAGACGGAGGTGGTGCGCCTGCTGGCCGAGGGCTGCAGCAACGCCGAGATCGCCAGCCGCCTGGAGATGAGCTACTACACCGCCCGCAACCACACCGAGCAGGTGCTCGCCAAGCTCGGCGTGTCGTCGCGCGCTGCCGTCGGCGCGCTGCTGTACGGGCAGGGGTAGAGGTCGGACCAGAACCGCGCTGTTTTCCTGAGGGAGGCGGCGCGCGCAAGCTGCAGCTTGCACGACACTTTGGCGCCGACCGAAGGATCTTGCCGGCACAACCACGGGGCGGGTCCGACGCGCCAGGGCCAGCCCTCGGCACGGCAGAGCAGATCCTTCGGTCGCGCGCAAGCGATTGTGCAACCGTTGACTATGGGTGGCGCTCCCTCAGGAAGGCAACGCCCGGGGCGACGGAGGGGTTCAGCAGCAACCTCTCGGGAAATCGATCCGCTATTTCCGGATCCTGTACGACGGGGTACGTTCTCCATCATGCAGCCATCCGACCTCACCGGCATCCTGGAGTTCCTGCGCGCGGCGGAGGGGCTGAAGACGGCCACGCGCAGCGGCTGGACGTCGGCGGGGGAGCAGGAGAGCGTGGCGGAGCACACCTGGCGGCTGTGCCTGATGGCGCTGGCGCTGCACCCGGCGTTCCCGGACGTGGACTTCGCGCGGCTCGTCAAGATCTGCATCATCCACGACCTGGGCGAGGCGATCGGCGGGGACGTGCCGGCGCCGGAGCAGGCGCTGCGCCCCGGCGGCAAGGCGGCGGACGAGCGCCGCGACCTGCTGCAGCTGCTGGAGCCGCTGCCGCAGGCGCTCCGCGACGAGATCACCGCGCTGTGGGACGAGTACGAGGCCGCGGAGTCGCCCGAGGCGCGGCTGGCCAAGGGGCTGGACAAGCTGGAGACCATCCTGCAGCACACGCAGGGGCAGAACCCCGACGACTTCGACTACCGCTTCAACCTCACCTACGGCCGCCGCTTCACGGCGGACCACCCCGTCCTCGCCGCCCTGCGCGCCCTGCTGGACGAGGAGACGGAGCGGCGGGCGCGCGAGTCCGCATCCGCCTGAGCGTCATCCCATCATCGAACATCCGATTTCCCCATGCGCCCGGCGCGGCTGATCATCGCGGCCAGTGCGTTCCTCCTGGCGTGCTGCGGCGAGGTGCCGGAGGGCGCGCTCACGCGGGCGGGGGTGACGACGCGGCCCTGCTGGGGCGAGGACACCATGTCCGGCGCGACGCGCTGCGCGCTGGGAGAAGCGCAGGCGGCGCAGGTGCGGCTGGAGCAGCTGATGGCGGAGCTGGAGCCCTCGCTCGGCCCCGCCCGGATGGAGGAACTGCGCGAGATCCAGCGCGACTGGATGCAGTGGCGGCACCGGCACTGCACCTGGGACGCCGCGCCGCACGCCGGCAAGACGATGCAGCCGATCTGGTACGCCAGCTGTGTGGCCGCGGAAACGCAGCAGCGCATCGACGCGTTGAAGTACCACCTGTGCGAGGGCGCCGGCATGGAAGGCGACTGCGAGGCGTCGCGGCGGTACGATCCATGAGCCGCATCATCGTGTAGATTCCACCTCACGCGTCGCGCCGTCCCCCGGGCGGCGCGACATTCGTCTGCCATCCCACTGCCGACATCGGGAATGAGCATCGCTGATCCTGCACTCGCCGATGCGTTCCGGCGCGACGGCTACGTCATCGTTCCGCACGCCGTCGATTCCGCGACGGTGGATGCACTGCTCGCCGCCGTCGAGCCTTTCTCCCCCTCTCCGCACGCAGTTTGTGCGGGGAGGGGGCCGGGGGGAGGGGCCCGCGGCGGCGTGCGCCACCTGCTGCGCGACGTGGCGGCGGTGCGCGCGCTCGCCCGGTCGGCGCCGGTGCGCGCCGTGGCGGAGGCCGCGCTGGGGCCGGGCGCGTTCGCCGTGCGCGGCATCCTGTTCGACAAGACGCCGGACGCCAACTGGAAGGTGGTGTGGCACCAGGACCTGACCATCGCCGTGCGCGAGCGGCGCGAGGTGCCGGGCTTTGGCCCGTGGTCGGAGAAGGAGGGCGTGCCGCACGTCCAGCCGCCCGCGCCGCTCCTGGCGCGCATGGTGGCCGTGCGCCTGCACCTGGACGACTGCACGGAGACGAACGGGCCCGTGCGCGTCATCCCCGGCTCGCACCGGGACGGGCGGCTCGCGCCGGACGACGTCGACCGGTGGCGCGCCGCGGGGCCGGAGGTGGTCTGCACCGTTCCCCGCGGCGGCATCCTGGCCTTCCACTCCCTCCTGCTGCACGCCTCCTCGCCCGCGCAGGCGCCCGCGCACCGGCGCGTGATGCACCTGGAGTTCGCCGCGGACCCGCTCCCCGGCGGGCTGGAGTGGTACGAGCGCCACTGACGCCGCCGGCACTTCCCGTCCATCGAACGAACCTCTTGGATTCGCCGGAAAACCGCCTATCGTAGGAGGGAACGGGAACGCCGGGGACATCAGCCGAAAGGGAGGGTGCGATGGATTACAAGCGGATCACGCTCGCGGCGGTGGTCGCCTGGTTCGTCAACCTGATGTACGGCCTGTTCGGGTGGATGGCCATGACGGGCGACCAGTTCGCCGCCAACCCGGCCACGTTCCGCACGCAGGCCGCCGTGAACGCCAACATCCCGCTGATGCTCGCCGGCGAGCTGCTGGCGATGTTCGTGCTGGCGATCATCTACGCGCGCGGCTACGAAGGCGGCAGCGGCCTGCGCGAGGGGTTCCGGTTCGGGGTGCTCATGGCGGTGTTCATGGTCAGCTTCGCGTCCATCGGCCTGTACGGGTCGTTGAACATCGACGCCCAGAGCGCCCTGCTCACCGCCACCCGGCTCTTCGTGCAGATGGTGATCGCCGGCACCGTGATCGGCATGCTCTACCGCCCCGCCGCCGCGCCGAAAGCAGGCATCGCCGCGGCGTAAGTCCGGCGGCTGATCGCGACGGACGGGGACTGCTTTGGCCTCACACGGAGTCGACGGAGTCAGCGGAGCCCATCTTTCCTCCGTTGGCTCCGTGCCGACAGTACGATTTCCCCCGCCTGTGCCGCCTCCCAGGTATTCCGGATATGGCGCCGCGACTCTGCAGCGCGGGCGCGTACGCCCTCGTGTGCAGGTCCTGGTAGATGCCCTCCCCGCGTCCTGCTGCCGGTGTGCCGCCGATCGGTTTGCGCCTCGGATTGGCCTTCCATAGGCAACACAGGCGATGAGATTCCCTCGCGTAGCTCCCGGTCCTCTACTTCCTGATACGGTCAGGCACATGATGAAAGGCGGCCGGACGGATCGCGTGAGCCGGCGCAGAGCTGCGCCGCTGGTGCTGGCGGTGCTCGCATCGTGCTCGGACGGGCGCAGCCCGGTCATACCAGGCGCACGCGGCAGCGGCGAACTGCGCACACCCGCCGATTCGGCAGCGTTCCTGGCGCGGCCGCGGCCGTCCGCAAACGTCGGCGCTGCTGCGTTCGGGGTTGTGACAGCTGATTCCGGCAACATGGTAACGATCATCATCACCCGGACGAACTGCGCCGCCGACAACGTGCTTTCCGTCTCGGGCGTTGTCACCGGCACCGTTTCTGGAGACGCGTGCGACAGCGAGGGCAGCATTGCAACGTTCGGCCCTGCGGTGGCGGGGGGCACGATCAACTTCGACCTCCGCAGCCAGTACGGGACCGGGCGCTACCGTGTGGAAGGCGTTCATCCAAGCTACACCGTCCGGTTTGATGACGCGTTCGGTGACGGGGATTTCGATGATATCGTCCTGTGGGTACGCTGCACTTCCGATTGCGATCTGCTGGATCGGCCCTCGCGGGACACGATCCTGGACAACCCGGTGGTTCAGAGCGGGTTGAAGGACATTTGGGAGTTGAGCGATCCGGAGAACCCCACGATGTTCAGCCGGCAGGAACGCGGGATGTGGATTGTCCAGAATCTCCAGGATGGCAGCCTGACGTGGGTGTTGTTCGACAACACCTCGAATTACGCATGTGGACTGAACGTGCCCATGGACCAGATGACCCGGCTGAACGAATCCGGCACTCAGAGGGTTGTCGGGCTGGCGCATACGCACCCGCATGAACCTGGGACGTATCGCAATCCAGGGCACTGTACCGTGTACCAGCACAACGAGATTACGATTCAAGACGGGCCCAGCGGGGCGGATATCAGGGCGGCATCGACGCTCGGACAGCCCCACTACATACTGGACCATCAACACATCTATCGCGTCCGTCCAGACGGACGCATGCAGCAGTTCAACCGCAACCCGAATTGCAGGTGAAGACCATGACCCTCACCCGATCAGGCCGTCACCTGCTCGTTGTGGCCGCGCTTGCTGCGATCGTCGGCAACCTGGGCGCTTCCCCGGAGCAGTCCAACAAATGCGGCAACCTGGAAGACCCTCACCAGTTGCTCCGCGACTGGTACGCACCGACGTTCTACGATGCGCAAAGTGCTGCATGGCGCGCCGAGAACGGGATCCAGACGCTGGACCCCGGTACGCCCGGCGAAGTTGTGACCGATCAGGCTACTTGCCGGAGGGTGATGCGCGCGGCGATGCGCGTGTTCAGGTCATGGCCAGACTGGCGGGAGATTCAACGGCTGGGGTACGAATTCCAGGTATACCGAATCGGCCCGTACTATGCCGTTCACTACAGCACGCTCCCACCAGAAGGAGTGCTTCCGTTGACCTACATCACGAACCTTCAGATCTTTACGGCAGACACGCTGGAGTACGTCGGAGGTATGTCATACCAGGGCTAAAGCGGACTGAGCCCGCCCTCGACACTACTGATGTTCAACCGCCAGGCCGGCGAGCGGGAACTCGTCTCGTCTCCCCCCCCAGCCCGCGTCCCCTTGTTTAGGGGCGCGAGTTTCTGTTTTCAGGGCGGCACAGCAAGAGCACGTCCCGCACACGTGACTGCGGGTGTGGGGGGAAGTGGGCGTAACAACCGGCCGGGCCTGTCCCATTCTGCATCTTCCAGGAATTTGCAACGGTTTTCGTCTGCGGTGCGGATTCCAGTGCTGATTCCGTGTGAGGCGATTCTTTTTCAGCGGCGGACAGCTACGGATTTCGGTAGTACGCTCCATGCATCGCACGGGCGCGGTCCCGAGAGGAAACGCGTTGCGCGGAGTGGCAGGATGGCGGAATCCGGAGTGGGAACGCGAGACGCGCACGACGCCCGGCCGCGGCGGCCGATGCTGGCGGGCGTGGAGGTGCGCGAGGAAGACCTGGAGCCCACCCCCGGGCTGCACGTGGCGACGCGGGTGATCCGGGTCGCCGCGGTGGTGGTGCTGCTGCTGGCCGCCTTCCAGTTCGTGCACTGGTGGCTCGATCCCCCGCCGGCCGGCGTGGGGCTGGCCGTGCTGGTGAGCGACACCATTCGCCTGGTGGTGTTCTCGGCGCTGCTGTGGGCCGGCGCGGAGCTGGCGGCCATCCTCATCAAGTCGCACTACGACCTGCGCGCCACCCGCATCCTGATGGCCCGGCAGACGTACATGATGCGGCAGATGGGGATCGCCAGCGGCCAACTGCACGACGAGGAGCCGGCGGGGCACCGCCGCGCGCACGACGCGCACTGAGCCGCGCCGCGGGAGGGATGCGATGCGCTCTCCACCGGGTGCACCCCCTGGCCACGACCGGCGCCGCCTGACGGCGCGCCGCCTGGGCGCGGCGGTGCTGCTGGGGCTGGCGCTCGCCCTTGCGCCGCACGTGGGCGACGGGCAGCGCCACCCCCTGCGCGGACAGCGCCTGTACGTGAACCCCGCCTCCCCGGCGCAGCGGCAGGCGGAGGCGTGGCGGCGCTCGCGCCCGGCGGACGCGGTGCACATGCGGCGCATCGCCGAGCAGCCGCAGGCCATCTGGCTGGGCGAGTGGGCCCGCGACGTCCGCGGCGAGGTGGACCGGCTGGTGACGCAGATCCACGCCGCCGGCGCCGTCCCCGTCCTGGTGATCTACGCCATCCCGCACCGCGACTGCGGCCAGTACTCCGCCGGCGGCGCGCGCGGCGGCGACGCCTACCGGCGGTGGATCCGCGGCTTTGCGCAGGGGCTGCGCAACCGGACGGCCGTGGTCATCCTGGAGCCGGACGGCCTGGCCTCCATCGACTGCCTGCCGCTGCGCCTGCGCGACGAGCGGATGGTGCTGATGCGCGAGGCGGTGCAGGTGCTGAGCGCCTCCGGGGCGGCGGTCTACGTGGATGCCGGGAACGGCAACTGGCGCAGCGCTGAGGAGATGGCGCGCATGCTCCGCAACGTGGGGATCGAGCGGGCGCACGGGTTCGCGCTGAACGTGAGCAACTTCCACGGCCTGCAGCCCAACCTCACCTACGGCGAGCGGCTCAGCCGGCTGGTGGGCGGCAAGCACTTCGTGATCGACACCAGCCGCAACGGCCGGGGCGCCGCCGTGGAGCGGGAGTGGTGCAACGCGCGCGGCCAGGCGCTGGGCCGCGCCCCCACCACGAACACCGGCCATCCGCTGGCGGACGCGTACCTGTGGATCAAGACCCCTGGCGAGTCCGACGGCACCTGCAACGGCGGCCCCCGCGCCGGCACGTTCTGGCCGGAATACGCCCTGGAGCTCAGCCGCAACGCTGCGGCCATCGGCAGCATGGGGGCGCGGTGAGGGTGAAGGGGTGGTGGGGTGGGGGGGTGACGGGGGGAACGGGTGAACGGGGTAAGCAGGCGCAGTTGATGATCGAATCGGATGGACGCCATGCGCAATGACGAGCGGGATCGTTGGGAGCGGTATCTGTACGAGAATCACTCGAAAGCATCGCTGGCGGAGTGGGCTCCCACACTTCGCTTCTTCAGATATTGCCGTGCCTACGGCGGCCACGCGGGCGATGGTGATTCGCTGCAGGTCGCGCTGCGGTTCGAGTCGAGAAGCGATCTCGAGGGGCTTTTCGCTCATCTCGGCATAACGCTGCTGATCCTGCCCCCTGACGAACCGCAGCCTGTCCCTGGAAAGCCGTACCCCGCGGAGGAGTTCCTGAAGTTTCGCTCGATCGTTCAGCGATTCCCGGACATCATCCAGCCTGGGCACGTCGACGTGATGGGCGTCTCGACCTTTGTCTGGGTTGAGGACGACAGGATGACGATCGATAGCAAGGGCGAAAACGTGTGGGACGTAGACGAGACGGCCATTGCATCGGCACGCCATCTTGAGCCGCTGCTGGAGCCGCTGGCTGCGCAGGTTCTGGATCCTCCACAAGATGACCGGCACTGCATCTGTCCAAAGTATTACCCGGAGTTCTGGGGCTTGTCTGTCCAGTAGGCACTCGCCCCAGACCGCCGATGCGCATCACACCGCACCACCTGCACGCCCGAGCACGAAACGGGCGCGGAGAGGGATGTTTTCTCGCTTCCCCGCGCCCATCGTCATTGGCTGACGTCACCCTGTCACCCTGTCGCCCTGTCGCCCTGTCACCCTGTCACCCTGTCACCCTTGTCACCCCATCACCCACCCGCCGCCTGCTTCTCCGGGATGGCATTGCGAATCGGCCGCAGCGTGCGCAGGTAGCGGTAGATGGCGCGCTGGTCGTCCTCGCGCATGCGGCGCAGCTCGCGCCAGGGCATGAACGGGTGCAGCGAATCGCCCCGGGGGTTCACGCCCGTCCGCAGGGTGCGCAGGAAGTCCTCCTCGCTCCACCGCCCGATGCCGGTCTCGTCATCCGGCGTGAGGTTGGCGGGGTTCGCGGGGAAGCTGGACGAGGCGTCGCCCGCGAAGAGGCGGTCCATGTCCCACGCGTTCTGCAGGCCGCCGCGCGGCGTGTGGCAGTCGGCGCAGAGCGAGACGTGATTGGCGAAGTACCGCCCGTACTCCGCGTCGGCGGCGGGACGCGGCGACACAGTGGCGGTCGGCGGCCTGGGGCCCAGGACGAAGACGCGCGCGGCGCGGTACACCAGGTTGGGGCTGTTGCGCACCGGGTTGCGCACCGGCGGCAGGCTCTTCAGGTAGCGGGCGATGGCTAGCGCGTCGCGCTCCGACATCCCGCGGAACCACTCGTACGGCATCACCGGGGCGAGCAGCCGGCCGTCGCGGTCCAGGCCGGAGCGGATGGCGCGCACGATCTGCGCTTCGCTCCAGGTACCCAGCCCCGTCTCCGGGTCCGGGGTGAGGTTGGATGCGCGGATGGTGCCCAGCCGCCAGTTGCGGAACGCGCGCCCGCCGCTGAGCACGCCGTCGGAGTTGCGCGGATCGGCGGAGTGGCAGTGGCCGCAGACCGCCACGCTGCGCACCAGGTACTCGCCGCGGGCCGTCAGCCCCGTGGTGTCGCCGATGGTGGAGGAAGCGAGGGCCGGCAGCGGCACGTTCCCGCCGCCGCACGCCGCCAGCGCGAATCCCCCGACGCTCCCGGCGACGAGCGCACGCCCGATGCGGATGGTTCTGCTGCCCATCGCCTCCTCCGGGATCTGTGGTGTCGGCTCCCCGTGGTAACCCGCATCCCCCAATGCGCAGGGCCCCTCCCCGCCGGGCGGGAGAGGGGTTCACGCGCGTGCGATTGCGGCATCTCCCGTGCCCATCGACGCGATTAGATCAGGATGGCTGACATTGCACATCACCATTGGAGCCGCCGTGGACGACGCCCCTGGCCCTGCCGAGCCGCACCCTCTCCCTGACGGACCTCGGCTGCGTGACCTGCCGGAACTGCTTCGTTCGCTGCCACACCTGAGCGAGGAAGAAGCAGCGGCGTTTGCCGAAGATGTAGAGAAGGCGCGTGCGGAGATGAACACCCTGCCCGATAGCTCGGGTTGGCAGGACGCGGATTAGGAAACCACGCGGTTCTTCCCCAGGCGCTTGGCTTCGTACAGCTTGCTGTCCGCCTCGATGAGCAGCTTCTCGTGGTTCTCCTGGGCCTCGGCGGCGGCGACGCCGGCGCTGATGGTGACGGCCAGGTCCGGGTGCAGCGTGCTCCACGGGAAGCCCGCCACCAGCTCGCGCAGCTTCTCCGAGGCGGCGGCCGCCTGCTCCAGCGTGGCCGCGGGAAAGAGGACGACGAACTCCTCGCCGCCAAAGCGCGCCGCCACGTCGCTCACCCGCACGTGCTGCCGGATGATGCCGGCCACGGCGCGCAGCACCTGGTCGCCGGTGGCGTGCGAGAAGGTGTCGTTGATGCGCTTGAAGTCGTCCACGTCGCAGATCATCACGCTCAGCGGCTGCGCGTGCCGCCGCGCCAGCGCGAACGCCTCGCCGAAGCGCTGGTCCAGGTGGCGCCGGTTGAACAGGCCGGTGAGCGGGTCGCGGATGGTGAGTGCGTGCAGCTCGCGGTTGGCCTCCTCCAGCTCCGCCTTCGCGCGCGCCAGCGCCGCCTCCGCCTCTTTGCGCTCGGCGATCTCGCGCTCCAGCTCCACGTTGCGCAGGCGCGAGATCTCGCGGTCCTTGAGCGCCCGCTCGGTGTCGAACTGCACCATCATCTGCGCCATCCGCGCGTTCGCCTGCGCTTCCAGGTGCTCCAGCCGCAACTCGTGGAAGCGCTCGTGGTGCTGCAGCGCCTCCTGAAAGCGGCCCAGCGTCTTGTACGCGCCCGACAGCCGCCGGTGCAGCTCCGCCAGGTGGGCCGCCGGGCGCTCCGCCTGCAGAAAGATGGGCAGCGCACGCTCCAGGTACTCCAGGGCACTGGCGTGGAGCGACTTGCCCGTCTGGATGTCGGCCATTCCCCAGAGGGCGTCGGCGTAGGCGCCCAGGTGCATGGGATTGCCCTCCAGCAGCGCCAGCACCTCGTGCATGATGCCTTCCGCCTGGCCGTACTCCCTCCGGCGGATCAGCAGGCTCGCCAGCCCCCGCCGGCTGAGGGCGCATCCCACGGCGTCGCCGTGCCGCTCGTACAGTTCCAGGCTGCGCTGGTAGCACGCCTCCGCGTCCGCCGGGTCACCCATCTCCTCCGTGGTCACGCCCATGCTGTACAGCGTGCGCGCGGCCAAGAGGGGGTGATGGTCGCGAAAGCAGTCCAGCGCGACCTCGTAGTACGAGACCGCCTGCTGGAACTGGTCCATGTTGCTGTAGACGATGGCGATCTGCCGGAAGAGCGTGCCGCGCTCCCACGCGGCGCCGGCGACGTCCGCACCCGCCCCGTCCGTGTCACCGGAAGATTCGTGGAGCTCCAGCGCCTGCAGCAGCAGCGGCAGCGCCTGCACGAAGTCGCCGGTGCTGCTGAACACGGAACCCTGCAGCCGCAGCGCCCGCGCCTCGTCCCGGCCGCGGCCCAGGCGCCGGCTCAGCTCCACCGCCTCTTGCAGGTGCTGCGTAGCGGCCTCCCACTCGCTGGTGGCGGCGTACGCGTCGCCCAGCGCGCACAGCACCTCGCAGCGCAGCGCGTCGTCTCCGGCGCCGGCGCATTCGTGCAGGGCCTGATGCAGGATCTCTCGCGCGCGGAGCACCTCGCCGGGAAACACGGCCAGGCACGCCCCGAGCGCGGCCAGGCTGCGTCGCCGCGCACCGGCGGATGCGGCGGCCTCCACCGCCTCCTCCGCGATGGCGAGCGCCGCCGCGGGATCCGCGTGCCGCAGGGCGAGCGCCCGCGCGCAGAGCGCGGCCACCGCGTCGTCGACCGTTTCCGTCCGTTTGGAACCGATGGTCATTCCGCCGATCGACCGAGTCCCGCGTGGTAGATGCCCCCGCATCCCGACGGCAATGAATAGACGGCGCGCGTCCGGCGCGGAAGGGCTTCAAGGGACCAGAGGCCCGAGCTTGTTGCCCTGCGGACACCCGGTTAGATTTCGAGGCAGATACCCGAGAGGCAGCCATGGCAAAGCAGAAGTCCGTACACGTTGTTCCCAGCCCGTCGGGTGGCTGGAGTGTGAAGAACTCCGGCTCTGTGCGCGCGTCGAAGAACTTCGACACCAAGGAGCAGGCGGTGAAATGGGGCCGCGCCCGCAGCAAGGAGCAGGGCACGGAGTTCTTCATCCACCGGCAGGACGGAACGATCCAGCAGAAGTCGTCGCACGGCAAGGATCCAATTCCGCCGCGCGATCGTGACACCCACAAACCAGCGTAGATGGTGGAATGGCCACTGCGGGGGGCAGTTACGAATCGAACGTCTTCGTGAACTGCCCCTTCGACAGCGACTACCACCCCCTCCTGCGCCCTCTGCTGTTCACAATCCTGCTCCTGGGGTTCACGCCGAAGATCGCCTCCGAGCGGTCGGATTCCGGGGAGTTCCGGCTCGCAAAGATCAGCGAGTTCATCAGAGGTTCCCGCTACAGCATCCATGACCTCTCCCGCATCCAGGCGAGAGCCAGGGGAGAGTTCTATCGAATGAACATGCCGTTCGAGCTGGGGCTCGAATACGGATGCAGGCTTTTCGGCGGGCAGCCTTTCGACGAGAAGCGATGCCTGATTCTTGAAAAGCGGCCCTATCACTACATGAAGGCATTGTCGGACCTGTCAGGGATCGACATCGAGAACCACAACAACGAGCCGATCAGCCTCGTTCGTCAGGTAAGGAACTGGTTCGTGGAGACCGTCGGCGTCCGGGGTGCGCCGAGCGCGACTGCCATCTGGTATGCCTTCGACAATGACTTCATGGCCGACTTCTATGAAAGGCGGCAGGCCGAGGGATTCGCCCAGGACGATCTTAACATGATGCCGGTCCCGGAGTACGTTGATTTCATCCGTGACTGGCTGCGGATGATCAGGCCCGGCGCATAGGAGAGCATCGGCATCCTGCAGTCCCTGTGTCATCGAACCAAGCCGGCCCGGACATGACGCCCGGGCCGGCTGTGTTTCGTCCGCGAATCCGGCGATCAGAACGGGAGGCCGAGGCGCAGGTGGGCGCGCCAGCCTTCGTCGCCGCGGGCGGCCAGGAGGGTGGCGGTGTAGGCGCCGTCGATCATGGAGAACCACACGCCGCCGCCGTACGCGGTGTGCCATCCCCCCGCCGACTCGCCGTCCATGAACACCCGCCCCGCGTCCCCCAGCAGCAGCGCGCCGGCGTGCCCGCGCACCACGCGCAGGTTCGCGCGGCCCAGGGCGGCGCGAAGCTCCGCGTTCCCCCACACCGACGCGTCGCCGGCAAAGCGGCCGGCGGTGTAGCCGCGCACGCTCCCCGTGCCGCCCAGGAACGCCGCCTCCTGCACCGGGAACGCGCCCCACACCCGCTCGCCGCCCGCCCGCAGCGCCAGCGTCGCCGCGCCCGCCACCGGCAGGTAGGCGCCGCTCTCCCCGCGCGCCCGGCCGAACGCCTCGTCCGCCGCCGCGCCACTCACGCCCTGGTGCGCCTCGCCCGCCAGCAGCACCCATCCGCCGCGCCGGGGGAAGATCGCCGGGTCCCGCCGGTCCCACGAGATCGTGGTGCGGATGCCGGCGGTGCCGTACGCCTCGCCGCCCGCGGCCAGCGCCAGCGGCGTCCCCGCGTCCGGCGACGCGTCCACGTAGCGGATGATCGGCCCCGCGCCCACCCGCACCCCGGCGGCGACGGGACGGCTCCACTCGCCCTCCACCACCAGCACGTCCTGCGGCGCCACGTACCGGTCGCGCGGCCCGCCGCCCTCGCTGTCGTTGCCGAAGCCGTGGAAGCGGAACGCGTCCACCTGCGACGCCCGCGCGTGCACCGTCAGCACCGATCCCTGGCTGCCGTGGCTGGTGCGGCGGTAGTCCAGCGCCGCGCCGCCGTCCAGCGGCGCCACCTCCAGCCGCAGGCGCTCGCGCCGGGCGAAGGGCGCGCGTCGGAAGCCGTACCGCGTCCAGGTCACCGACGCCCCCACCATCGGCCCCACGTCCGCACCGTAGCCGACCCACGGATCGAAAGACCGGCTGGCGCCGCGGTCGCGCTCCGCGGGAAGGTTGTCGATGCGCGGCCCGGCCGGCGGCGGCGTGTACGCCCGCAGGTCCACCGCCGCGCCCGTGCCGGCCTCGATGCGGTTCGCGCCCTCCGCGTCGTGGAAGACGGTGCGGCGGCCGCTCGTCACCCGCGACGAGTCCACCAGCACGTCGTCGCCCGCGCCGCCGATCACCCGCACCACCGGGCCGCCGTCGGCATCGCCCTCCACCCGGGCGGCGTCGGCGCCGCCGTGCAGGTGCAGCCGCACCTCGCGGGTCTCTCCCGCGTAGAAGCGGCGGCGGAAGAGGGTCGCGCCGCCGGCGTCCACCAGCCGCACCTCGATGCTGCCGTCCGCCAGCCGGTCCACCCGCGCCGTCTCCGCCGCGTCCGTCCCGTGCACGTCCACCACCCGGGCCAGCTGGCGGTAGAAGGCATCCGCCGCCTGCGGCAGCGCGTCGCGGCGGGCGCGCAGGGCGGCGGCCATCTCCGCGCCCACGCGGGCATGGTGCTCGGGGGGCAGCCGGCGCACCGCGTCCTCGATCACCTCGTCCGTCAGCCGCGCGCCCAGCGCGAAGGCGACGGAGTCCCACGCCTCGCGCGGCAGGCCGGACAGGAGCCGGCGGTCCAGCAGCTGCGCGCTCTCCGTCAGCGCGCCGATCGGCGGATACGCCGGCCCGAAGCTCACCAGCTTGGGCATGTGGCCGCGGGCGGCGGCAAGGAGCCAGCCGCCGTGCCGCGCGAAGGCGTTGTCGCGGTCGCGGGCGATCGGCTTCCAGACGTATCCGCCGCCCTCCACGTCGTAGCGGGCCCAGCGCCACTGGTCGTCGTGGCGGTCCCAGTCGCCCATCACCAGGTCCAGCAGCCGCGCGTTGAGATAGGCGCGGCTATCGACGGAGTGCTGCGGGCCCTCCTGCAGCCGCTCCAGCAGCGTGGTGCTGCTGGACACCTTCACCGCGCCCGCGAACGCCGGCCCCTCGTCCGCGTCGCCCGGGCGCTCCTCGAACGTGCCCAGCATCCCCGCGAAGCGCGCGCGGAACTCGCCCAGCGCGGGATGGTCCGGCATCACCACCAGCCGCGGCGGCGCGTGCAGCACCCCCGCCGCCGTCTGCAGCGCCGACGCGACCAGCACGCCCGTCGGCGGCACCACGCTCACCTGGTCCTGCACCACCCGGTCCACCAGCGTGTTGCGCAGGTCCGGATGCAGCCCCTGCGTGGCGTCCTTATCGACGGAGCGGAAGACGTACTCGCGCCCGTCCGCGCCGCGGAAGCGCAGCGAGCGGGTGCTGAAGTCGCCGCCGGTGCGCGTGGGCGTCAGCCCGCCGGCAAAGCGGGCCAGGTCCAGCACCTCGACGGCGATCGGCGTGCCCCACAGCTGCCGATAGCCCTCGCCCAGCAGCGTGCGATGCAGCCGGCCGGCGTCGTACCCCGCGCCGGGCGTGGCCGTGGTGACGACTGGCGCGGCCGGCGCGGCGGCTCGGGGATCCGCGGCCGCAATGGCGAGCTGCGCGGCCACGGCGGAAGGAGCCAGCAGGGCGGCGAAGGCCGCCGGAAGCGTGTGAGAGAAGGAGATGCGCGTCATGGTGCCCGTCCTTGCTTCCGTGTGGCGGAAGGCGGCGCGTGGATGCGCCGCGGCTTCGACGCCCAGGATGCGTCCGGCGCTCCACGGACGCGCGGGTCAGCTTACCCGGGTCAACCGACCCGGGTGGTCCCTTCCTCGAGGCTGCGGTTGCCGAATTCCACCGTTCCGGACCGGGAATGGTTCCAAACGGAAAATGGGCAGGAAGGGAGAGAGAGAGTTCGCGCCGGCTTTCTCCGGGGATGCACACCGGAAGCCGGATTCTGGCGCAGTTCGGAGCGCTGACCTCATCGCGCGCACACACCAGCGACGGCTTCCCGGAAGACGAGCAGGAGCATTGAAACCACGCAGAATTCCAACATCACTCGCAGTCGGGATGGGGCGAACTCGCTGCTCAAGAGCCGCAGAATGCGAGCTTGCTCACCATTCGCCCCGATCTGATTGATCCGCCTGAAACCGGGCCAGACCGGCACCAGCAGCCGCGGCGTCCAATCCAGCTCGAAGTAGACGAACTGGGCTCCATCCACGTAGTCCGGCAATGGTTTGGGAAATAGGCCAATCGTCGCGGCCTTGAATTCCTGGTACTGCGCGCGCGCCGCGGCTCTCCCGGTCGCCGTATACCCGATTGGTACATGCAGGAGAAAAGCGGTCGGCCGCACGGTGTCAACCGCATCTTTTAGCTCCCAGCGCACTCCTCCGCTGGTCCCAATGTGGAGGATCACGACCTCTGCACGTTGCAACCGCCGATGCACGTCCTCCTTCCAATCCGCTCCCTCAGCGGGGACGCGCGCAGGGCCGGGCTCCATACGGTCGAGACTTCGGGTCCCGACCAGTTCGATGGAACCGGCGCGTCTCAGGGCATGTGCAAGGCGATCGGGAAACGTCCTGCGCACGAACCGGGAGAAGGTGAGGTGGGGAAGCCGCACCCACCACTGCACGGCCAGCCGGATCGGGGCTGTCAGTCGCCACGACCAGGATCGTGATTCCCCTCGGGGAGCGGGGGGATCGCCCTCTATTCGTCCATCGGTCCTGAACGGCCGCAGGTACAGCATCCGTGGCCCGGTGCGGGTGGCCGCGGTTGCGGATCTCGCTGCGGCCAGGTTGGACCGGCCGTGGTGGAGCAGGATCACCCCTCCAAACAACGACACAGCGAACGCGAGAGCCTCCCCGTGGATTCCGAGAGTTCCAGACCCGCACTCCTCGACCAGAACGGGAGTGATTGCGTAGGGCGAAGCAAGAAAGAGGGCGCCGCTCCCGATCCGGACACGACCGGCAGCGGCGTACCCCAGCCAGCGAGGCGTGCTGATGACTGCAATGAGAACGAAGAGCAGAAACAGCAGCGCGGCAGGTAGCACAGCCGTGACCATTGTCCACCTGCGATGGCAAGGCCGATCCGCACGACCACCCGGGGCACAGTGCTGAACGTCATCGCCCGTGCCAGGGGCACACGCCCGCGCTCAAGATCTCCCGCCGAAAGACCGCGGCAGGGTGCGGCTGGCCAGGGAACGGAGGCGAGGGTCGGGAGCGAGAGAGGGATCACCCGGGTCAACCGACCCGGGTCGCCCTACCCATGTGACCGGACCGGCCGACCGGTATCCTGACCGCACCACGGGGCACGGTGCTCCGTGACCGAACGGAATCAGGGACGACTCCCATGAGAACGACGCACTGGACGACGCTGGCCGGGCTGGCGCTGCTCTCCATCCAGGCGGCCTGCACGATAGAGGGATCGGCGAAGGAGACGGACCGCGGCGAGCCGCAGGAGCAGGCGCCGGCCTCCGCGGCCGCGCCGGCCCTGGTGACCATCACCGCCCGCGACTTCGCCTTCGACGCGCCGGAGACGCTGCCGGCCGGGCTGACCACCATCCGGCTGGTGAACCAGGGCCCGGACATGCACCACGTCCAGCTAATGCGGCTGGAGGAGGGGCGCACCATCCAGGACTTCATCGACCACGTGGCCGCGGGCGGGGGCGAGGTGGCGCCCTTCGCGCACCTGGTGGGCGGGCCCAACGTGCCGGTGCCGGGCGGCCACAGCGAGGCCACGCTGAAGCTGGAGCCGGGCACCTACGCCCTGGTGTGCGTCATCCCCGGCGCGGACGGCGTGATGCACGTGATGAAGGGGATGATCAAGCCGCTGATCGTGCTGCCGGCGCAGACGCCGGCCGCCACGGCGCCCGCGGCGGACGTGCGGATGGTCCTGCGCGACTACTCGTTCGAGATCACGCCGGAGATCACCGCGGGCCGCCACTCCATCCTGGTGGAGAACGCCGCCGCCCAGCCGCACGAGGTGGTGGTGATGAAGCTGGCGCCGGGAAAGACCGCGCAGGACCTGCTGGGGTGGATCATGAAGCAGGAGGGCCCCCCGCCCGCGATGCCGGTGGGTGGCACCACCATGCTCAGCCAGGGTGAGACCAACCAGGTCACCGCCGACTTCACCCCGGGCGAGTACGCGCTGCTCTGCTTCGCCCCCGACGCGGGGGACCGCCAGCCGCACGTGGCGCACGGGATGGTGCGGCAGATCACCGTCCGCTGAACCCTGCGGACGCCGCGGGCAGGGGACCGCCCGCGGCGCCGCCGCAGGGAAATCGACGACCGAGCATCCTCATCCAATCAGACCCGGAGCACTCCGATGATCGCCTTCCGCAGCTTCTTCCGCGCCTCGCGCCCCCTTCCCGCCCCGGCGATGCAGGCGCAGCCGTTCCCGGCGGTCGACGCCCTGCTGGAGATGTCGTCGGCGCTGGTCTTCGGGCTCAAGATGCTGAACGACGAGGTGGAGCTGGCGGGGCACGCCGAGCGGGTGGCGGAGCTGGCGGACCGCTTGGCGCGCAACCACGGCGTCTCCGCCGAGCTGCGCGCGGTGCTGCGGCAGGCGGCGCTGCTGCACGAGGTGGGGATGATCGGCGTGCCGCGCGAGCTGGTGCGGAAGGGGGCGCCGCTGACGGAGGAGGAGCTGGAGCGGGTGCACCTGCAGGCGGAGATCGGCGCCGCCATCGTTCGCGCCACGCACGGCGAGCTGGCGGCCACCCTCGTCCGCCACCAGTACGACGACGAGGCCACGCTGCGCGAGCGGCTGGGGGTGGAGAGCGACGCGTACCTGCTCCTGGGCTTCCTGCGCGCGGCGGACGTGGCGGACGTGATCGCGCACCAGCCGCAGCAGGGCCTGCAGTTCGTCACGCCCGACGCCGGCACGCCGAGCCTGCCGAACGCGGCGAAGACGTACGCGGCCGCGATGGCCGCGTAGGGGCCCCTCCCCCCGGCCCCCTCCCCGCACAAACTGCGTGCGGAGAGGGGGAGAAGGACGGTCCGGAGTGTCCACGCGGACGCCGCGAGACGCCCCCACCGGGCTCGCCCCCTCCGGGCTCGCAAGACTCGCCCACCTCCCCCAAAAGCCCTGGGGGAGGTTGTCGTTTTCGACACTGCCGAGGCACGTCGACGAACATCTCACTGCGCCCGCGGGGGCCCCTCCCCCGGCCCCTCCCCCGCTCCGCGGGAGAGGGGAGAATTCGATCGCGCTTCGCATACCTTGTCGCCGTTCTCCCTC
>DATAAG010000868.1:0-9226 GCA_036260235.1 Longimicrobium sp. | reverse complement strand
GGCTGGGGCGGCACGTCCGCGTCGTCGTCGCCACGCCGGCGGAGGTGCACCGCGCCTTCGGCGTGGAGGCGACGCCCGCGACGCTGCTGGTGGGGAACGGGACCGTGCGCGGCGAGATCGTCGGCTCGCTGACCGCCGCGGCGCGCCGGCAGGTGCGGCGGTTCGCCGCGGAGGGAAGGCTGTAGCCGGACATGGACATGGATTGCCACGGGCAGCCGGGGAAGCTGGCCCTTCACTCTTCAACTCCATGCGACGAGGACGGAATCACATGCCTACACACGTCTCGCGGATCCGGTCGATGAGGATGGCGCTCGCGGTGCTGGTGCTGGGCGCCGGCATCTGGGGCTCCCCGCACCTGGCCCAGCGCGCCTACGCGCAGGAGACCAGCAGCTGCAGCGTGAACTGCAAGCTCGGCTCGTGCTCGGGCACGGGCACCTGCACCTGCTCGTGCAGCTTCTGGACGGGCGCCCCGGTCTGCAGCTGCCAGGAGCCCAAGCCCGCCCAGCCGCACGAGGCGATCTGACGCGCCGTTCCTGAGCTGACAACTGAATCCCGTGGCCCGCTCCCCGGCCGGCCCGCACAACGACAGAACTTCGGATCGATGACGATGAAGAACGCGCGCCTCCTGCCCATCTGCCTCGCGCTGTTCGCCTGCGTGCCGCTCGCCGCCTGCGGCCGCGGCGGAGGACCACGGACCGTACGGGTGGACTCGCTCCCCGGCGGCACGCTGGTCGTCCGCAACCCGGCAGGGGGAGCATGGACGGCATCCAGCGCGTGGCGGGTCGTGGAGGACCTGCGCATCGGGTCCGCGGAGGGCGGTGGACCGGACGTGTTCGCCATGCCCGCCGCGGTGGAGGTGGACGCGCACGGAAGGCTCTACGTGCTGGAGGCGGCCACCGGGGAGGTGCGCGTGTTCGGCGCGGACGGCACGCACGTGCGTTCGATGGGCCGCCAGGGCGCCGGCCCCGGCGAGCTGGCGCAGCCGATGGGGATGGCGCTGGCGCCGGACGGCACGCTGTGGGTGATGGATCCCGGCAACGGGCGCTTCACCGTCTTCGACACCGCCGGCGCGCTGCGGAACACCGTGCGCCGCGACAACGGCTTCGCCGCGTTCCCCTGGCCCGGGCGCTTCGACCGGCAGGGGCGGCTGTGGGACGTGGCGCCGGGGACGGGCGCGCCGGGCGCCGCTCCCGCGCTGCTGCGGCTGGACCCCGCGTCCGGACGGGCGGAGCGCCTGGCCCTCCCCGCGTTCACGCCGGCGCACTTCTCCAGCCGCCGCGGCGGCGTCACCAGCACGGCGCCCGTGCCGTTCTCGCCCGCGCTGGTGTGGACGCTGGATGCGGACGGTCGCGTGTGGTCCGGAGTGACGGAGCACTACCGCCTGCACCTGCACGATCCCGCCGGCGACACGCTGCGCATCGTGGAGCGTGCCGTTCCGCGGGTGCGGGTCACGGCCGCGGAGCGCGACTCCCTGCCGGTGCAGCTCAGGTGGTTCACGGACCAGGGCGGCCGCGTGGACCTCTCCCGCGTGCCGCCCCACAAGCCGGCCTTCGTTGCCGTGACGACGGACGACCGCGGCTGGCTCTGGGTGCGTCCCTCACTCCCGGAGGGCGAGCGCACGACGCAGCTCGACGTCTTCTCTCCGGACGGCGTCTACCAGGGGCGCCTTGCCCTTCCCCTGCTCCTCCCCGAGAACATGCCGCTGGTGATCCGCGGCGGCCACATCTACGCCGTCGTGCTGTCGGAGAACGACGTGCCGCAGGTGGTGCGGCTCCGCATCGATGGGCGCGCCTCTGCCCCTCGATGAGGGACTGAAGTCGCCGCTGGAAAATCACGCTGTCCGCCTTCGCGGACCGTTCCTGCTGCGCCAGGACCGTGCGCAAAGGCGTCCCACGCCGTTGAAGCCCCGCGCCGTTTGCGGGGCTTTCCGCTTTTGCAGCGGCGGCTTGCGCCGCTCAGGCGCGGGGCTCGCCTTCGCCCCCGCGGCGTTGGTTGACCCCCCTGTGGCCGGGGTCTATATTTGCCCGTTCGTCCCGCGCGAAAGTGGCGGAATGGTAGACGCGCTGGTCTTAGGAACCAGTGGCTTCGGCCGTGGGGGTTCGAATCCCCCCTTTCGCACCTCGACTTCAAACGGACCGCTACCGCAGATAGACAGCCGGATGGCCGAGCACAGCACCGCACCCGTTACCGAGCTTCGCGTCGACGTCGAGGAGCCCGCCTCCTGGAGCCGCCGGCTTTCCATCACCGTCCCCGGCGAGCGGGTTCGCCGCGTCCGGCAGTCGGTCGCCGCCAGGCTGGCCAACAGCGTCCGGATGCCGGGCTTTCGCAAGGGGCACACGCCGGCGTCGCTGGTGGAGCGCCAGTTCGGCGAGCACATCAACCACGAGACGCAGGAAAAGGTCATCGACGAGGCCTTTCGCGAGGCGCTCACCCAATCCGGGCTGAACCCCATCTCGCCGCCGCAGCTGGTGAGCGCCCCGCACTACCACGGCGAGGGCGGAGACCTGCACTTCGACGTGGAGTTCGAGGTGCAGCCAAAGGTGGAGCTGGCGCGCACCGAAGGGTTCCAGGTGGTGCGCCCCTCCGACGTGGTCGGCGAGGACGAGGTGGACGCGCTGCTGGAGCGGCTGCGCACCGAGCGCGCCACCCTGGTTCCCCTGGGTGAGGGCGAGAAGCCCGGGTACGGCGACCTGGTGAAGGTGGAGATCACCAACCTGCAGCCCGGCGAGGGCGAGGACGCCGAGCCCGGCGAGTACCGCTTCGAGCTGGGCGAGGGGCAGGCCATCCCCGACATCGAGTCCGCCATCATGACGCTCTCCGCCGGCGAGGAGGGCGAGTTCACCGTCACCTTCCCGGAAGACTTTCCCGACGAGGCCCAGCGCGGCCGCGAGCAACGCCTGCGCATTCGCCTGGAAGAGGCGCAGCGGAAGGAGATGCCGGAGCTGGACGACGAGTTCGCGAAGGGGCTGGGCGAGTTCGAGACGATGGCCGCGCTGCGCGAGCGGGTGCGCGGCGACCTGGGCGCCGACGCGAAGAAGCGGGCCGACGCCGCCGTGCGCGACGCGCTGATCCAGCAGATCCTGGAGGCCAACCCCGTGGAGGTGGCGGGGTCGATGGTGGAGCGGTACCTGGACTACATGACGGGCGACACCCCCGACGAGCAGGGGCGGCGCCGGCAGCGCAGCCCCGAGCAGGAGGAACGGATCTCGCAACTGCGCGCCATCATGCGCCCCCAGGCCGAGGCGTCGCTCAAGCGGATGATGGTGGTGGAGCACATCGCCGACCGCGAGGGGCTGCGCCCCACCGCCGACGACGTGGACGCCCGCGTGGAGGCGCTGGCCGCGCAGCACGGCCGCACGCCCAGCGACCTGTGGGTGGAGCTGGAGCGCACCGGCCAGATGCAGGCGCTGGAGGCCGAGATCCTGGAGGATAAGGTCTTCGAGCACCTTCGCTCGCGCAACACGGTCGCGCAGGCCTGATCCGGCGGCGCCCACACACCACGCAGGGAGAGCAGCACCGATGGCCATCTATCCGCCGTACGTGATCGAGCGCTCCAGCCGGGGAGAGCGCAGCTACGACATCTTCAGCCGCCTGCTCATGGACCGCATCGTGTTCCTGGGCAGCGCCGTGGACGACACGGTGGCGAACATCATTATCGCGCAGCTACTATTCCTGGACGCGGACAACCCCGAGAAGGACATCTACCTCTACATCAACTCGCCGGGCGGGGTGGTGACGGCGGGGCTGGCGATCTACGACACCATGCAGTTCATCCGCAGCCCGGTGCACACCATGTGCATCGGCATGGCGGCCAGCATGGGCGCCATCCTGCTGGGCGCGGGAGAGAAGGGCAAGCGCAGCGCGCTTCCCAACGCGCGCATCATGCTGCACCAGCCCTCCGGCGGCAGCCAGGGCACCGCGGCCGACATCGAGATCGCCGCGAGAGAGATCCTGGGGCTGCGCCAGCGGCTGAACGAGATCCTGGCGTTCCACACGGGGCAGCCGGTGCAGCAGGTGGAAGCGGACCTGGACCGCGACCGGTTCATGTCGCCCCAGGAGGCGATGGAGTACGGGCTGATCGACGACGTGATCACCCACGGGGCGGCCGGCAAGGGCCTCGTGGAGGTGCACGCCCAGCCCGAGACGGGGACGGGCTCCTGACGGAGCCCGCCGCACCCTCTTCTTTCTTTACCACGCAGGCCCAGCAATGCCCAGCGACAAGCACCTCCGCTGCTCGTTCTGCGGAAAGAGCAAGGACTCGGTCAAACGCTTCATCTCCGGGCCCTCGGTCTACATCTGCAACGAGTGCATCTCGCTCTGCAACGAGATCCTGGCCGAGGAGGAGATCAAGGAGGCGACCAGCGCCGCCACGCCGGTGCCCACGCCCGCCGAGATCAAGGAGGTGCTGGACCAGTACGTGGTGGGACAGGAGCAGGCCAAGAAGTCGCTTGCCGTCTCCGTGTACAACCACTACAAGCGGGTGAACAACCACGGCGTGATGGACGAGGTCGAGCTCGACAAGTCCAACATCATGCTCATCGGCAGCACCGGCGTGGGCAAGACGCTGCTGGCCCAGACGCTGGCCCGGGTGCTCCACGTCCCCTTCACCATCGTCGACGCCACCACGCTCACCGAGGCCGGGTACGTGGGCGAGGACGTGGAGAACATCCTGGTCCGCCTGCTGCAGGCCGCCGACTTCAACGTGGCGGAATGCGAGCGGGGGATCATCTACATCGACGAGATCGACAAGGTCGCGCGCAAGAGCGAGAACCCCTCCATCACCCGCGACGTGAGCGGCGAGGGGGTGCAGCAGGCGCTGCTGAAGATCCTGGAGGGCACCACCGCCTCGGTGCCGCCGCAGGGGGGGCGCAAGCACCCGCAGCAGGAGTACATCCAGATCAACACCCGCCACATCCTCTTCATCTGCGGCGGGGCGTTCGACGGGCTGGAAAAGATCATCGAGGCGCGCACGGGGAAGCGACAGATCGGGTTCGGGGCCAAGGACGGCGGGCGTATCGAGAAGAAGTCCAACCCGTTCGTGGACGTGGAGCCGGAGGACCTGCTGCGCTTCGGGCTCATCCCCGAGCTGGTGGGCCGCCTGCCGGTGACGGTCACGCTGGAGAACCTGGACGAAGACGCGCTGGTGCGCATCCTGACCGAGCCCAAGAACGCGCTGGTCAAGCAGTACCAGAAGATCTTCCAGATGGACGGGGTGGGGATCACCTTCGACCCCGGCGCCATCCGGGCCATCGCGCGGCAGGCGATCGAGCGCGGCACGGGCGCGCGCGGCCTGCGGGCGGTGATCGAGACGCTGATGCGCGACATCATGTTCGACATCCCCTCGCGCGAGGACGTGCGCGAGGTGGTGGTGACGCCGGAGTGCGTCACGGACGGTGTGCCGCCGCTGCTGGTGCTTGCCCCGGAGGCGCGGCGAAGTGCGTGAAGTGCGTTAGTGCGTCAGTGCGTGAGTTGTCGCGGGGGCTGGCCGGGTGCCGCCCCCGCGCCTCGTCTGGTGGACCGCAGTTCTCTTTTCCGGACCTCTTTCGCGGTCTGGACGCCTCCTCTATCGTGGGGAGACGTGGCGCGGGTGCACGCCCATCCCCAACCCAGAGGAGGCCGCGATGAACAAGCTGCGGATGGCGCTCGAGGACCTGGTGGTGGAGTCGTTCGCGACGGCGGGCGGACCGCGCGCGGAGCGCGGCACCGTCAGGGGGATGGAGCCGGTCGGCGAGTCGGAAGAGGGGCACTCGTGGTGCTGCTACACGGTCTACGTGGACCAGAGCTGCCCGGACACTTGCGACGACACCGTCTGCAACTGCTCTGGGCAGCGGTCGTGCGACTACACGTGCGTCGCCTGCCCCACGCACGCCGGGACCTGCCCCGGGCAGTCCATCTGCATCGATACCTGCTGGTGCTGAGCCCCGCTCCCGGGGATCCATCGCCGGGAGAAGACCCACGTCCCACGCTGCGCCGGCGTGCGGGAGCGGAAGTCCATCCGCTCCCGCACGCGTGTTGTGGGCCGGATGTTGCGCCGTCCGGCGGGGCGTGCGATGATGGGCGCCGCGTGGCTCACGCACTGACGCACTTCCGCACTCACGCACTCTCTTGAAGATCAAGTCCGTGGAGTTCGCCGGGGCCATCGGGCAGCCGGGGCAGGCGCCGCCGGAGTCCGCGCGGGGCATGCCGCAGGTGGCGTTCTCCGGGCGCTCCAACGTGGGCAAGTCGTCGCTCATCAACCGCCTGCTGGGAAGGACGCGCACGGCCATCGCGCGCGTCTCGGCGCAGCCGGGAAAGACGCAGGAGATCAACTTCTACCGCGTCCGCGCCGACCTGGGCGACTTCTTCCTCGTCGACCTGCCGGGATACGGCTACGCGCGGGTGCCGGGAGAGCTGCGGAAGAAGTGGGAGTCGGTGATCCACGGCTTTCTCTCCAGCGCCCAGGACCTGGTGGGGGTGGTTCAGCTGGTGGACCTGCGCACCGGCCCCACGCCGGACGACCTGCGCTCCGTGGACTACCTGGCGGAGCTTGGGATCCCCGTGCTCTTCGCGCTCACGAAGGCCGACAAGCTGACGGCGACGAAGCGCAAGGAGGCGTTCGCCGAAGCCGTCCGGACGCTGCAGATCGACGCGGACCAGGCGATCGCCTTCTCCGCGCTCAAGGGCGACGGCCGCGAGGAGCTGCTGGAGACGCTGGGCGCCCTGCTCTTCCCCGCCGCGGAGGAGGATGCGCCGGATGAAACGGGTGAGGAGACGGCGGAGTCGCGGGAATCGGACTGAGGGCAATGAGGGGAGCGGCTGGCCGCGGCGCGGGACCTTCACACGAACGGGACAAGGGGCCATGCGGGGAGCGATGCGATGGGCGGAAGGCGCGCTGGCGATGCTGG
Source organism: Longimicrobium sp. (assembly GCA_036260235.1). GTDB lineage: Bacteria > Gemmatimonadota > Gemmatimonadetes > Longimicrobiales > Longimicrobiaceae > Longimicrobium. Next base: position 2,342 of record DATAAG010000868.1, on the reverse strand, counting down.
TGATGGCTGGCTGCGCGGCCAACCCGCGCGCGGACGGCGCCGCGGTCGGGGCGTTCGTGCACGTGGTGGTGGAGAACGAGCGGGCGTACCCGGACTTCCTGCGCATCGTCCTGGTTCCTGCCAGCGGACCGGACGTCGTCCTGGGCGTCACCTCCACCCTGGGCACGGACACCCTCGTGGCCAGGGGCCCTCTGCAGCCCGGGCGCTACTCGCTGCGCGCGGAAATCGGGCGAAGGGACCGCTCCACCGGGTCTCCGACGGTGTACCTGCGCGGCGGCGAGACCCTGTACTGGAACCTGCGCGACCACACGGTGCGGCAGACGCCGTAAGCGCACGCCGGGAGCGATCGAAACCCCGCCGGACCCATCCGCCAGGGCTTTCCGTTCGTGCTCGGACGGCGCGTTTGTCGGGAGTGGTTACAGGATCACGTCGTCCCGTCCGCCGCTGCTAGCGGCTGGCACAGGCGGTGCGAAAGCCCCGGCCCACACTCAGAGCGAGGAGGGGGCATGAGGGCGATCGGACGGACTGCGTGCGCTGCGCTGGCGGCGCTGGCGCTGGCGGGGTGCGCGGGCAACCAGGCGGGTGGAGGCGGCGGCGAAGGCGGCGAGTTCCTGCGCGTCACGGTGGAGAACGACGGGACGATTCCCACGCAGGTGCGCGTGTACCTGATTTCCTCCGGCGGACAGGAAACCCAGGTGGGGACCATGTCCACGCTGGGGACGGAGACGCTGACCGCCACCCTCCCCATGATCTCCGGCACGTACCGGCTGCGGGCGGAGGGCGGCACCGGCTACTCGCTCACCTCGCCCGGCGTGCAGCTGCGCGGCAACGAGACCATCACCTGGAACATGCGGCGCAACGTCGTGCAGCTGGGCAGCCGCTGACACGCGACGCCGGAACGCGGAACCCCGCCCGCACACGCGTCCGGGTGGGGCTGTTCTCTTCGGATCAGGCGACGTTCAGGGAGCGCAGGAGATCACCAGGCATCCCGGCAGGGTGAGCAGCGCGGCGACGGCCAGCAGGCGCAGGATGGTTCGTGCGAACATCGTTGCTCCAGCGTGCGTACGGAAAGCGACAGCCGAGCCGCCGCGCCGGAGCAAGCCGCGCGCCGGACGTCCGCTCAGGACGTGGTGGCGGGCTGGAACTGGTCCACCGCGAACTGGATCTGCTCGCTGCCGCCCGCCTCGTAGTCGATGTTGGCGAAGTCGGGGAACCCGTACTCCGGGTCGTAGCCCACCTGCAGCAGGTCGGCGTCGCGGTCGATGGCGTCGTCGACGATGGCGAACAGCTCCTCGACGGTGTCGTACGGGCCAAAGATCTCGGCGGGGGCGGGGGTGCGCTGGGCGGGGTTCTGGTGGTAGTACTGCAGCGACACGACGGCGCCGTTCTGCACCGTCACCAGCACCGGGCGCAACTGGCTGGCCGGCGCGCAGAAGCACTGCAGCTCCAGGATGTAGCTGTACGACGCCACGTTCTTGCCGGCCCAGCGCAGCCGCGCCTGCGCCAGGTTCTGCCGCTGGAACGCGTCGTCGTCGCCCAGGTCGCAACCGGCCAGCAGGGGCAGCAGGAGCGCGGGGGCAATCCACTTCATCCGGGTCTTCATCTCGGGGCTCCGTTGCGGTCCAGGGGCGCTCCACGTCACCCCGGCAGGTCTTGTGTAAGGCGGCGCCAGGCGCGCAGGTAGCGGCCCAGCCGCTCCACGTCGCCCTCGGCAAGGGTGCCGGTGCGCCGCACGTCCATGTTGTCTTCCAGGTCCGCCACCTTCACCCGCCGCGCCACGGGGTGCGCCGCCGCGCGGGTGACGAAGTCCTCGTAGCTCTCCCCTTCGCGGCGGGTCAGGTGGTCCACCGCCTCCACCACCTCTTCGGGAAAGCCGCGCTCCCGCAGCGCCTCCAGCGTCCAGCCGGTGTCCTCCACCACGTCGTGCAGCACGGCGGCCATGCGCTCGGCGTCGGTCTGCACCCGGAACATCATGCGCAGGGGGTGCAGGATGTAGGGCGCGCCCGCGCGGTCCTTCTGTCCGCGGTGGGCCTCCACCGCGATCCCGATGGCCTCTTCCAGGTCCGCCATTCCCGCCCGCCCCTGATCCGGTTCCATTGTCGAGGAAGCGCGTAGCCGCAGAAGCGAGGCCAGCGGGTGAACGGGTGAAGTTGCGAGAGTGCCGACACCCGGTGCAACGCTCCAGAGAGGTGCGTTGTGACGACGAGATGAATCCGCTGGTTCCGCCTGAGCGGCTGAAGCCGGCCGCAGCGACAGCGGAAGCCCCGCAACCGCGCGGGGCTTCAATTCAACAGCTCGAGGCCTGCCCCCCGCGCACTCACGCACTCCCGCACTCAGGCACT
>DATAAG010000867.1:0-3639 GCA_036260235.1 Longimicrobium sp. | reverse complement strand
AGGTGGGCGAGTAATGCGAGCCCGGAGGGGGCGCTCCCCTCGCGCTGAACCGTCCTCTCCGGACGGAGTTCTCCCCCTCTCCGCGAGGAACGAGCGGGGAGGGGGCCGGGGGGAGGGGCCCTGGCGGAGGAGCCGCCCTACTCGCTCTCGTTCGTGAGGTAGTTGCCCAGGACGCGGTTGGTGGCGTTCAGCACGGCAAGCGCGGCGGAGCGGTGCGGGTCGCCGGTGGCCAGCGAGGCGCCGATGAGCGGGTTCACGTGGTCCGTGCGCAGCAGCACCACCACCACGTCGGTGTCGAAGGCGCGGAAGCTCTTGATCCCCACCAGGCCGAACTTCATGCGGCCGTTCAGGATGGCCTCCAGCGCGCGCAGCGTGGCCAGCGCGGCGCTGCGCAGCTCGGGCGCGGCGCCGGTCTCGCCCTCCACCTCGTCCCTGTACGTTTGCCCCCCCCACTCCAGCTCCACCTGCGCCAGCGCGGCGCCGGTGCGCGGGTTGGTGAGGCGGGCGGAGACGAAGCGCACGCGGCGGCGCGGCTCCGGCTGCGGCAGGTAGGCCAGCTGCACCTCGGCGTCGGCGGCGGCCAGGCCGTTGGAGGCCAGGATGCTGCGCACCAGCATCTCGGTGGGGCCCTCCGCGCGCTCGCAGATCACGTAGATGCGCAGCGGGTCCTGATCGATGACGGCGCGGCGGACGCCTTCCAGCGCCTCCAGCTCGGTGCGCAGGTGCTCGCGCGCGTCCACGTCCAGTGCGGATGACGGCATGGCGGGAAACAGATTGTGGGGGAAGTTGTTCCAACGTTGGGGCGGAAAGGGCGCGCTGTCAAGTTTCGCGGCGTTCACGGCGCGCAAAAAGGCCCGGGGCGGGTGCCCCGGGCCTTTTTCGCGCGCCTCTGCTCCCTAGAACCGCAGCAGGGCCGCGGCGCCTCGCAGGTCGGCGATGGCGTTGGCGTCGGCGAACTGGATCTCGGCGCCCTGCTGCTGCGCCAGCCGCACCATCTCCTCCATCACGTCCACCGGCTCCAGCTGCTCGGAGCTGTCGTACGGGCAGCGGTTGACCTCGCGGACGAAGACGAAGCCGCACTGGGCGCAGCGCGCGCCCTGCACCTGCCCGTCCTTGGCCAGCACCAGCGTGTCCACCTTCCCCTCCTGCAGCGCCGTCAGGGTGCCCTGCACGCCGGCGGTGGCCAGGTAGTCGTGCGCGGCGCGGTCGCGCACCTGCTCGATGAGCTCCTGCCCGTGGCGCTCCTGCTCCGCGCGCAGGTGCGGCTCCAGCCGGGCCAGGATCTCGGGCGCGGGGCCGTCCACCGGCGCGGGGCCGGTGTAGACGATCAGCTCCTGCACCTGCTGCGGCAGGAAGTCGCGGAACTTGCCGATGTTCTCCTCCGTGCCCAGCAGCACCAGCTGCTGCGGCTGGTAGCGCGCCACGAACCGCTCCACCTCTTCGGCGAAGTCCTTGAAGAAGTGGCGCATCTCCTCGAGCTTGCGGCGCTGGAAGCGGGTGTGCGAGTACCCCCCGGCCTGCACGTGGTGCGGCGTGGGGATGGGATCGCCCCGGAACTCCAGCTCGTCCAGCAGCGTGCCCAGGTGCACGCTCAGGATGCGCACGTGCTCGCGGTCCAGCAGGATCACGCCGCAGTGCTCGTAGTCCCTGAGCACCTGCGCCAGCGGGCCCACCACGGGGCGGTCCGCCACCACCAGCCGGTTCTGCACGGGAACGGGGAACTGCAGCGCCTCGAACCAGTCGCCGCCCACCTCGGTGTAGATGACCACGCCCCGGTTGGACTCCTCGAACTCCGTGTCCAGCCAGGCCTGCACCCGCTCGAACGGCCCGCCCGGACCCTCCTCCTGCCCGTTTCCCGTGGAGAGCGGACGGTTGCCGTCCAGCTCCTCGAACTGCGCGCGCTTCTGCCCCAGGAAAACGTGGTGGTTGCGCTTGTTGTTGGAGTCGACGGACATGTCCAGGAACAGCGAGAGCACGGGCTTGCCGCCGTTCTGCCGCTGAATCAGGCGTTCGAGGTCCGCTGTGCTGATCATGGTCTGGCTGGTTGGATGGTGGATCACCTGCACACCCGGCGGGCTGCCTCCGTGTGGCCTGGGCTGGAATGCAAGAACGCTGCCCACAGCCCGCGTCCCGGGCGCCACCGGCCGCACATCCCACGCCTCCCCCTCCCGCGCGGCAAGCCGTTGTCCTGACGACGCTTAGAATCATCCGTTTCGATCCGTCCGCGCGCCGATCCGGGGCTCCGATCCGCGCCGGCGGGGTACCATCCCGATGGAAAATGGCAGGCCGTTTGCCGGCGCGGGCGGGATGGTCTCGAGCGGCGGGAGGCGGGGCCGAGGGGAGAAACGAGGAAAAAGATGAGCGACCTGGATTTCAGGACGTACTGGGACAACGCGTTCAGCTGGGACGACTACCTGAACCGCGAAGTGCACGAGCACGAGGAGATGTGGCGCGGCACGTACGCGCGGTCGGTGGTGCCGGAGTGGGCGGTGCGGGAGGGGACGCGGATCGGCGGGGAGTGGCGGCTGCTGGTGATCAGCGAGGACTGGTGCGGCGACGCGTTCAACACGGTGCCCATGATGGCGCGGCTGGCGGAGGCGCTGCCCGGCGTGCAGATCCGCATCGTGAAGCGCGACGAGAACCCGGAGCTGATGGACGCGTTCCTGACCGGCGGGTCGCGCTCCATCCCGCTGGCCATCGTGCTGCGGCCGGACTTCACCGTCGCCGGGCGGTGGGGGCCGCGGCCGCCGGAGCTGCAGGAGTTCGTGCTCTCGGAGAAGGCGAAGGGCGAGCGCCCGTCCGCCGACATCTACCGCGACGTGCGCCGCTGGTACGCGCGCGACCGCGGCGAGACCACGGTGCGCGGACTGCTGGAGGTGATGGCGGCGGGGTGATCCGTCTCGGCCGGATCAGCAAAAAACATTTCACGCAGAGCAGCAGAGCAGCAGAGGACTCACGAACTTCCTCTGCTGCTCTGCTGCTCTGCGTGACAGAAATCAGTTCGGTTGTTCGGGATCGACGACGAACATCAGGGGCTGCTCCACCCAGACGCGGACGGGCTGGCCGGCCACCTCGGCGGGGCGGAACTGCAGGATGCGGATGGCCATCGTCGCCGCGGCGGTGAAGTCGGGGTGCGTGGAGTAGGCCACGCGCACCGACTCCGGGTCCACCGCGCCCGAGGCCAGGATGATGAACCGCAGCGTCACCGTGCCGCTGACGCCCGCATCGCGCAGGTGCGGCGGGTAGAGCAGCCGCAGCACCTGCATCAGGATGCCGGGGTTCTGCGCCTGCGGCATCACGTCCACCGCGGAGATCTCGTACGTCCTCGGTGCCGCTTCTCTTCCTCTGTTCCTCTGGCTGTTCTCCGTTCCTCTGTACCCCGATTTCTTTTTTTCAAGCCCGGGATGACGATGACACCGCGCGCGATCGCGATCCGGCAGCGTTGCTGGATGGTCCCCGCGCGCGGACGGACGTCAGAACGACTCGCCGTCGTCAGGGTCCACGACGAACATCAGCGGCTGCTCGACCCAGACGCGCACCGGCTGGCCGTTCACCGCGGCAGGGCGGAACTGCAGGATGCGGATGGCCATCATGGCGGCGGCGGTGAAGTCCGGGTGCGTGGAGTAGACCACGCGCACC
>DATAAG010000866.1:0-2971 GCA_036260235.1 Longimicrobium sp. | reverse complement strand
GAGAAGCTCTCCAGCACCCGACCTACGGTGGCAGGCAGTTCGTTCATGACTTGCTCCTCTTCTTGGCCGAAGAATGCAAGCTCATGCGCGCAACTTGCCTGCCACCCTTTGTTCACTTTTGGATAAAGTCGAGATCAGGCGGCGCCCTGATGCCCTGCAGCATGCGAGTGACGGGTGGCGCCTCCTTCGCAATGACAGCTCTGCGAGTGCGCCGACGCCCACCCGTTCACTCCATCACTCCATCACTCCATCACTCCATCACGAAGCCGCGGGAATCCCCTCCTCCCACAGCACCTGGCAGCTCGCGTCGCGCACGTCCCCCTCGAACGTCACCTGCCAGTACTCCGCCTTCGCGGTGCCGTCGGAAGCCAGCTCCAGCATGGCGAACCCGCTGCACCAGGCCAGGTCCTCCTGCTGCGACTGCACGTAGCCGTTGGGAAACTGGATGCGGCCGTCCGGCGAGCACTCCGCCGGCTGCATCGGCGCGCCTTCCGGCTTGGGGATGTACGCCTCCGTGTTGACGAACACCGGGATGGCGCTGTTGCCCACCAGGCGCCCCAGCACCGGCAGCGATCCGGGGACCTCGTAGATGCCCAGGACGTGCTCGTGCCCCCAGAACCACGCCGCCGGCCGCAGGTTCGCCGCCGCCTCCCAGTCCCGCAGGTTCTGCGTGAGGTACGGGTTCTGCCACTGCCCGCCGATCTTCTCGAAGGCGGAGAAGAGCTGGTGATGCGAGAAGAGGATCACCTGCCGTCCGCCCGCGTCCACCAGCTGCCGCCGGTGCCAGACCGCCTCGTCGTCGCGCAGGCGCGTGATGTCCTCGTCCTTGGTCAGCAGGTCGCTGTCGTAGTAGCCGGTATCCATCCCCTGCAGCTGCCACATGTCGTTCCGCAGGCACCAGAAGCTGTGCTCCTGCGCGGACGCGTTCGGCACGCCCTCGTTGAACCGGGGGGTGACCTCGTAGAAGGCCGCGCCGCCGGCGTAGTACTCGTGGTTCCCCGGAAGGGTGTAGAACGGGATGTTCCGGCCGTGCGCGGCCCGCGCGGCCCGGAGCATCGTCAGCATGGCGCGCTGCTCCGCCTCCGTCCCCGAGTAGTAGACGTCGCCCACGTGGATGATCAGGTCCGGCGCCTGCCGCATGAGCTGGTCGATCACCACCCCGGCTTCCAGCGAGCCCGTCCCCCAGTCGCCCAGCATCCCCACGCGCAGCGGCGCTCCCGGAGAGGCGGGCGGCGGCAGCGGAAAGGGGCCCGGCCCGGCGGCGGTGGGCGGGTTGTAGTGCGGCTCCGCGCCGCGCCAGTAATACGCGAGCCAGTCCTCCAGCAGCTCCAGCGCGCCCGCGACGTCGCAGGGGCCGAACTTCCACTGCGTCGATATCTCGCGCATCGCGTCCCGGTCGTCGAACACCCAGGCGATCACGTAGCGCGTCAGCAGGTCCAGGCAGTCCGCCCTCACCTCCGGCGGCGTGGAGACCATCATCCCCTCGGCCGCCTGCCTGGCCCGCCGCCGGTCGTACGCCCGCAGCGCGGTCCGCGCATCCCGCACCTCGCCGCGGTACACGCGCTCCAGCACGTGCCCGGCGGCCTGCATGATCGGATGGTAGGCGAACGGTCCGGACTCCGGCGCCCCGGGGGTGAGCCGCGCGACGTTCTCGCGGATGGCGGACTGCGCGACCGAAAGCTTTGCGTTGTGAAAGTTGTAGATGGGGGTGCGGGACATGGTTCTCCTGCATCGATCCGGAAGATGGGAAGGGTGGCCGGCGACGCACGTCTGCCGGCGCGGGGACGTGCACCATGCCTTCCGCGGGGCCGCGGGGGCAAGACTCTCGTTTCGCGCCGGCGGCGGAGCGAAAGCCGCCCCTCGCACGGCCGGGCGGCGCGGAGTGGCCGCAATCAGTTGCGGTGACAGGACGTAGCCCGCGCCGCCCGTTTCCCGTGGAACCCATCCTGCATCCGTCCGTCCGTCCCAGGAACGACGGGAACGCACCACCGCGGGACGACCTGTGGGACGGAGTCAGATGCGGACGATGCTGGCGGCGATGGCCGGGCTGGTGCTGGGGGTGGCGGTGTTCGCCGCGCCCGCGGCGGCGCCCACGCTGCGCGGCTCGCCCGCGTCCATGGAGCACCAGCACAGCGTCGCCGTGGCGGAGGACTTCACCTTCGCCGCCACGCCCAGGGAGGTGGAGTACCTGGTGGCGCGGGAGCGGCTGGTGCCGGTGAAGGGGAGCGCGGACTACGCGCTGGCCCGGGTGAGCCACCCGTACGCGCGGCCGGAGGTGCTCACCTTCGTGGAGCGGATGGGCGCGCAGTACCGCAAGGCGTGCGGCGAGAAGCTGGTGGTCACCAGCCTCACCCGGCCCAAGGCGGAGCAGCCGGGAAACGCGCACCGCCTCTCCGTTCACCCGGCGGGGATGGCGGTGGACTTCCGCATCAGCAAGCGGGCGAGCTGCCGCAAGTGGATGGAGGAGACGCTGCTGGAGCTGGAGAAGAAGCGGCTGCTGGACGCCACCCGCGAGCGCAACCCGCCGCACTACCACGTGGCCGTCTTCCCCGACGCCTACCGCGCCTACGCGGCCCGCCAGGCGCCGGTCCAGCGTCCCACCTCTCCCTCGCCCACGGTGCTGCGGCCGCGCCCCGCGCCCTCCGCCCCGCCGGAGCCCGCGCCCGCCGGGCAGGCGGAGCGCCGCACCGCGCCCGAGCCGCAGCCCGCCGCGCCGCCGGTGGTGCTGGTGCTGCTCTCCTCCTTCGCGCTCCTCTTCATCCTCGGCTGGCGCATCGCCAGGCACCACGGCCCGGGCTGATCGAATCCGGAAAAAGAGTTGGCCTCACACGGACTAAACGACCACCGGCTAAAGCCGGTGGGTTGTTGGGCCGCTGAAAGCGGCACTGGACAGGCTAAAGCCTGCTGAAACGTCCCGGGGCTGGAAGCCCCCTGAAGAAGGGACTGAAACTCCCTCTGCTACTCTGGATCT
>DATAAG010000865.1:0-4093 GCA_036260235.1 Longimicrobium sp. | reverse complement strand
TTCTGGCGGCCGCGCTGCTGGCCGCCCCCGCCCTGGCCGCGCAGGACTGCGACTGCGACTGGGACGACTACGACTACGAGCGGCGCCCCACCGGCGGCTACGCGGGCGGCAGCTTCACCATCGCCGACCCCCAGGGCGAGTTCTCCGACTACGTGGACGGCGGCCTGGGCGGCAACCTGCACTACATGCACGCGCTGGATCGCGACGGCTGGCTGGCGCTGCGCATCGACGGCGGGTTCGCCATCTACGGCTACGAGCGGCAGCGGGTGCCGCTGAGCCCCACGCTGGGCGGCCGCATCCTGGTGGACCTCACCACCAGCAACGACATCGCCTGGATCGGCGTGGGGCCGCAGATCGGCGTGCCGGACGGCAGGCTGCGGCCGTACCTGAACGGCTACGCCGGCTACAGCTACCTGGCCACCACCTCCAGCGTGGAGACCGCGGACTACTACTACGACGACGAGCCCTACTTCACCACCACCAACTTCGACGACTGGAGCTTCTCGTACGGCGGCGGCGCGGGCGTGTACGTGCCGCTGCGCCGCGGGGCGCAGCCGGTCTCCATCGACCTGGGCGTGCGCTACCACAACAACGGCGAGGCGGAGTACCTGCGCGAGGGCGACATCCGGGACAACGAGGACGGCACCATCACCCTGTTCCCGGTCCGCAGCGACACCGACCTGCTGACCTTCCACATCGGGCTCACCGTGGGGCTCACGCGCTGAGCCATGCGCCGGGCCGGGACCGTCCCCCGCAGTCCCGGCCCGATCACGTCCACCCCTCACCCGCTCCCATCATGCGCGCCACCACGCCGGACGCGGACCGCCTCTCCGGCTTTTTCGGCTCCGGCTGCTGAGCCCGCGGTGCACCCCCGCCGCCGCGGGCCGCGCGCCCTACGCCACGCGCGCGATGAACGCCTTGAGGTACGCCGTCTCCGGGATGGCGGGGTGGACCGGGTGGTCCGGCCCCTGGTGCCCCTCTTCCAGGATCTGCAGCTCCCGCCCCATGCGCCGGCTGGCGCGCAGCATGGCGTCCTGCAGCCCCTCGCGCGACAGGTGGTAGCTGCACGAGGCGGAGACCAGGATACCGTCCGGCTCCAGCAGCTCCATCGCCAGCTGGTTGGCGCGCCGGTACGCCTCCTCCCCCGCCCTCGCGTCCTTCTTTCGCTTGATGAAGGCCGGCGGGTCCAGCACCACCACCCCGAAGCGCTCCCCGTCGGCCCCCAGCCGCATCAGCGCGTCGAAGGCGTCCGCCCGCTGCGTCAGAACGCGGTCCGCCACCCCGTTCAACTCCGCGCTGCGCCCCACGAACTCCAGCGCGGGGGCGGAGGCGTCCACGCACGTCACCCGTTCCGCGCCCGCAGCCGCGGCCTGCACCCCCCAGCCGCCCACGTAGCTGAAGACGTCCAGCACGCGGCGCCCGCGGACGTAGGCGGCCATGCGCGCGCGGTTCATCCGGTGGTCGTAGAACCACCCGGTCTTCTGACCGGTCACCGGGGCGTGGAAGCGGACGCCGTTCTCCTCCACCTCCAGCACCTCCGGCACCTCGCCGAACGCCGTGCGGACGTAGCTCTCCAGCCCCTCCAGGGCGCGGCCGGAGGTGTCGTTGCGCAGGAGGATCCCCGTGGGGTGCACCGTGTCGCGCAGCGCCTGGACGAGGTCGTCGACCACCCGCTCCATCCCCGCGGTGGTCACCTGCGCCACCAGCACGGAGCCGAAGCGGTCCACCACCAGCCCCGGCAGCCCGTCGCCCTCGCCGAAGGCCAGGCGGTAGAAGGGGCGGCCGAAGAGGGCGTCGCGCAGGGCCAGGGCGCGGGCCAGGCGCCGGCGCAGCAGGTCGCCGTCCAGCACGCGGTTGCGCTGCCGGCTCACCAGCCGCGCCGCGATCAGGGAGCGGGGGTTCACGTACGCGGTGCCCAGCGGCGCGCCGCGCGCGTCCTGCACCTCCGCCATCGTCCCGGGCTCGAACGCCGTCAGCGGGGTGGCGGACACGTCCACCTCGTTGCTGAAGACCCACAGGTGACCGGCACGCAGCCTGCGGTCCTCGTTCTTCCTCAGACGGAGCGGTGGAAGGCTCATCGTTCCCGTAACCGGTTGCTTTGCAAGGGCGGGCACAAGATAGCCCTCCGCGGCCGGCCGCGCACGCCGTCCCCCCCAGGGCTGCGCGGCGGCCATCCATTTCTGCTCGAGAGGCGCATCCATGCAGGACGGCACCCCCTCCGCCCTCGCGGCCCCCGTACCGGCGCAGCCGGAGAGCGCGGACTGGCAGCGGCTGGCGCGGCGGCTGGAGGCGCTCTGCGAGTTCGCGGCCCAGACGGCGGGGGTGGTGAAGGCGGACGAGGTGTGGCGGCTGCTGCGCCAGCGGGCCGCCCAGGTGCTGGACGCCGACGTCGTCGCGCTGCACACGCCGCTCCTTCCCGAGCCACGCGCGTGGACGGCGGACGGGGAGGAAGAGTGGCTTGCGCCGCTGGCCGAGCAGGCGCGGGGCGACGGTGGCGACACGCGCCGGATCAACCTGGCCGGCGGCGGCGCAGGGGTGCTGGTCCCCCTGCGCCACGAGGGCGAGACGCTGGGGACGCTGCTGGCCGGGTGGCGCGGCGGGGGCGGGGTGGATGCGGAATCGCTGCGGGTGGCGCAGATGCTGGGCGGGCACACGGCCGCCGTGCTGGCGAACGTGCGCAACTACGCCCGGCTCACCGAGGCGGCGTTCCGGCGGGAGCGCTTCTTCTCCGCCATGAGCCACGACCTGCGGACGCCCATCACCGCCATCGTGGGGTACAGCGAGCTGCTGGCCGACGGCATCGTGGGCGAGCTGAACGGCCAGCAGCTGGAGATGATCGAGCGCATCTCCCAGGTGTCCGGCCACCTGTCGCAGCTGGTGAACGACATCCTGGACCTGGCCAAGCTGGATGCCGGGCGGATGGAGTTCCACCGCGAGGAGGTGCGTCTGGGCGAGCTGGTGGACGAGGCGCTGGTGGCCGTCGAGCCGCAGGCGCGCAGCAAGAAGCTGGAGCTGCGGATGGAGATCGACGCCCACCGCGACGCCCTGCTGTGCGTGGATGCCCCGCGGGTGCGGCAGATCCTGGTGAACCTGCTCTCCAACGCGGTCAAGTTCACCGAGCGCGGCGAGGTGGCCGTGGTGGCGGGAAGCGCGGACGGGCGCACCTGGCTGGAGGTGCGCGACACCGGCCCCGGGCTCCCCGCCGGCAGCGAAGAGGCGGTCTTCGAGGAGTTCCTCCAGATCGCCGCCGGCACCAAGAGCAAGCGCGAGCCGGGGAGCGGGCTGGGGCTCGCCATCTCGCGGCGGCTGGCGCGCGCCATGGGCGGCGACCTGGTGGCGCGGAACGGGCCCGGCAGCGGCGCCGCGTTCACCCTGGTGCTTCCCCCCGCCGCGTGAGCGCGCGGCGGCCAACCCCGAAAGCAGGATTCCCCATGGTCCCGAAGAGACGCGCCGCCCTGACGCTCGCCGCGCTGGCGGTGCTTGCCGGCTGCGAAGACCCGTACGCCCCCGACCTGGCCCCCCGCGGCGAGGCGCGCTTCACCTACACCGGCGAGGTGAGCGGCGAGTTCGTGGCCGACGGGCGCATGAACCGCCGCAACCCCAACGCCGGCACCTGGGCGCTGGGCGAGCTGGTGAGCGACCGCGGCGGGCAGGTGCTGGGCGTCTTCGCACAGCAGCGGCGCGAGGACAACCTGTGGAACGCCTTCATCCTGGAGTGGGGCGGCGTACAGGTCGGCTCGGTGACCTGCGCCGTCGGCTCCACGGACCCCTGCCCGATGGGCGCGCAGCTGGTGCTGGGCACGCAGCCCCTCAGCGAGGACGTGGAGGCGATCTACGGCTTCGCCCGCGGTACGGTGACCGTCACCGAGGTGAACGAGGACCGCGCCGTGGGCACCTTTTCGCTCACGCTGACCCGGGTCGGCGCGATCGAGGGGGAGGACGCCACCATACAGCTGAACGGCAGCTTCGACGTCCCGGTGAACGAGGCGCGCCCCGACTGATCCCCCCGGGCGGGGAGAAGCCGTTCACGCGCAAGGAACGGAGGAGCCGCGAAGAGGGCATCCCCTCTCCGCGGCTCCGTCCGTTCCGTCCG